>JBILCR010000359.1:0-2948 GCA_044353055.1 Flavobacteriales bacterium | reverse complement strand
CGGCAAAGCCAAAAGCCTTAAAAAACGGGTAACATCGTACTTTACGAAGGAGCATTACGACTCAGGTAAAACCCGTGTGATGGTGTCGAAAATAAACGATATCCGTACTATAGTAGTTGATACAGAGCTGGATGCATTGCTGCTCGAAAATAACCTCATTAAAAAATACCAACCACGATATAACGTTGCACTCAAAGACGATAAAACCTATCCCTGGATTTGCATCAAAAACGAGCGTTTCCCACGTGTATTTCCTACACGCAAAGTTATACGCGACGGCTCCGAATATTATGGCCCCTACCCCAGCGGCAAGGTAATGCATACCTTGCTTGATTTGGTAAAAAGCCTCTATCCGCGACGCACATGCAACCTAGCGCTCGAGCCAGTCGCCATTGATAAAGGCAAGTTTAAAGTATGCCTGGAATACCACATCAAAAATTGCCTCGGCCCCTGCGAAGGTCATCAATCGGAGGAAGAATACCGCGAAATGATTCAGGAAATTCGGCAAATCATAAAGGGCAATATTGCCGAGCTTATTTCGCTTGTGCGCAAACGCATGATGGAAGAAGCTGCTGCATTTCGCTTCGAGGCTGCACAAGTGCTGAAAGAACGCATCGAACTGCTCGAAAAGTTCAAAAGTAAATCCACCATTGTAAATCCTGCCATCAGCAATGTTGATGTATTTTCGATTCAGAGCGATGATAAAACAGCTTACATAAATTATTTGCGTGTGCTGGATGGCAGCATTGTTCAAGGCCATACCATCGAACTTCGAAAACGACTCGAAGAAACCGATGAGGAATTACTATCCATCGCCATTGGCGAAATGCGTCAACGATTTCAGAGCAACGCCAAAGAACTCATTGTTTCCTTAAAACCCGATCTGGAAGATGAAATGCTTCAGATTCACATCCCGCAACGCGGCGACAAAAAGAAACTGCTCGAGTTGAGCGAACGCAACGTACTCAATTACATCCGCGAAAAGCAAAAACAGCAGGAATTGGTAGATCCGGAACGGCACACTAAGCGTATTTTGGAACAGCTAAAGAAAGACCTGCATCTGCCCGAATTGCCACGCCATATCGAGTGTTTCGATAATTCGAACTTTCAGGGTGCATATCCGGTTTCGGCCATGGTGTGTTTTAAAGATGCACGGCCCAGCAAAAAGGATTATCGGCACTTTAATGTAAAAACCGTTGAAGGGCCAAACGATTTTGCCACCATGCAAGAGGTTATTACGCGACGTTACGCCAGGATCATCGAAGAACAGGCCGAACTGCCACAACTCATTGTGGTGGACGGCGGTAAAGGACAGCTAAGCGCTGCCGTTGAAGCACTGACTGCACTGGGCCTTCGCGGCAAAGTAAGCATCATTGGCATTGCCAAGCGCTTAGAAGAAATTTATTTTCCGGGTGATTCTATTCCACTTTATATCGATAAGAAAAGCGAGAGTCTGAAATTGATTCAGAACCTGCGCAATGAGGCCCATAGATTTGGCATTACCCATCACCGCAACCGTCGCGATAAGGGAACATTAAAAACCGAATTGCACGATATTGAAGGCATAGGCAAAGCCACGGCCGAGAAACTCTTGCTCGAATTTAAGTCGGTAAAGAAGGTGCGTGCAGCTAGTATGGAACAACTTGAAGCGGCAGTAGGCAAGGATAAGGCCGCAAAGCTACGGGAGTATTTTATTGCGAAGGGCGACTAATACAGGCGAATCATCATTTACAGAAAAAAACTCAAATAAATTTCGCTTTCCTTAAATACTTGAATCTATGCTGTGATTATACATGACCTCACTATGTTCCAAAATTCGTTTTTTTATGGCCTGATTTTTTAGCTGATCCCAATCGGTAAGTTCTACAGATATACCCAAAACGGAGCTAATCTCCTGTTGAAGCAAGTAAAAATTATGAAAATACAGATCGCCTTTATCGGGCAAGAACGTTACTACTAAATGCAATATATCGGGAACCATATGGGGATCGTATACCAAATCGCCGGTAGCATATAAGACAGAAACACCACAGTCGCGGCAAATACCTCGAATTTCCTGTATATGTCGAAAATAAAACATGGCACAAAAATAATCGCCTTGGTGAATGTAGCGCAGTAAATTTATTCCTTTGCACGTATGCAGGCAAACAAAACGATACTTGTAAGTGGGGCGGCCGGTTTTATAGGTTCGCATCTGTGCAAAACGTTGCTTGATTCGGGTTATAAGGTTATCGGAGTGGACGATTATAGGAGGGGCGATGAACACGCCATCCGTCAATGCCTCAATGCTTCGGGATTTAGATTTTTCAACTGCGATATTTCCCAAATTGCAGCATTGGAATTGGATGAAATTGATACCATCATCCATTTGGCATCATCAAAAATTCCACGTTACAGCAGTGGTTGGGATGTTATTGAGGGCAATCGAAAAAGCAATACCGCAGTTTTAGAGTATTGCATAAAACACAACATCCGCTTGTTGTTTGCCTCTACGAGCGATGTTTACGGCAAAAATCCGAATCCTCCGTTTACCGAAGGGCACGATTGCGTGCTTGGCAGTCCGGAGAACAAACGCTGGGCTTATGCGGCCAGTAAATTACACATGGAACATGCTCTTTTTGCCGCCGGTCGAGAGTTTGGTTTACCTTTTCAAATAATGCGCTTTTTTGGATGTTACGGCCCGGGCATGGCAAAGGGTTGGTGGGGCGGTCCGCAATCGGTTTTCATCGAGCAGGCGCTTAAGAGTGAGGCATTTGAAATACATGGAGACGGCCTTCAAACACGTTCTTACGTGTATATTGATGATTTAATAGAAATGATGCGGCTCCTTATCGAAAACGAGCAGCTCGAGTCGGATATTTGGAACATCTGCGCCGCAGCTGAAACTGCCATTAGTGTGGTTGAGTTGGCAGGCATAATTCAAAATCTTGTAAATCCGAAAACACCCC
>JBILCR010000358.1:0-2949 GCA_044353055.1 Flavobacteriales bacterium | reverse complement strand
CTTTTTTTACGCTGCGTATCCGTTCCGATTTAAGTGGTAAATGTTCATATTCTGCTTCAATTAAGCGCGACAGTTCTTTATAATTATCATAGCTAAATCCCGCTTGTTCAGAATTGAGCGTGTTTAAAAGCAGCAGCACCTCAAGTTCAGGCGCATCGGGATATTCGCAAAATCCAACTTGAGCCTTTCTAAAGCGGTATTCGCCCAGATGCTCCGTTTTACCAAGTCTTCTAACATCCAACGTATCACCGTTAGCAATAAACTCAAAAGGCATATCATCGCCCGTCCAATAGTAATTGTTGCGCACTACCATGAGTTGGTCGCCTGCCGAAAGTTCGTCTTCCTGCCAGCGAATGCGTGCCCGAATTTGCCTACTGTATAGCAAGGCGTTTTTATTGCTGCGTGTAACCACCAACACATCGTCGTCGCCGTATTTACTGTAGGCACTTTGCAACGCATCTTCAAGGTCGTTTCCGGTTATCGCAACAATATCCGAATATCCTGCCAAGCTAAATTGGGGCTGAAATCCATTATCTTGTTCAAGCTGTTGACGCAGTTTTGTAGCGTTAAACAGTATGCCCGAATCTTTGTTCTGTCGCATTACTTCATCGAGCAGCACTTCGAAAACATGCAATGCGTATGAACTTTCAAGATGCTTTTTGCTCATTGCCGGACTTTGCTCCAAACCAACCGGTGGTAGCTGGGCTTCGTCGCCAATAAACATTAAACGGCAGTTTGTTCCCGAAATAACATAGCTTATAATATCATCAAGCAAATCGTTTTCGCCCACCGGATTTTCGCTTCCTATCATCGAAGCCTCATCCACAATAAAAAGGGTGTCTTTAAAGGTGTTGCGCTGCAATGTAAAGTTTAATCCCTGATCGCCTGCTTCAGAAAAATAAATGCGTTTATGCACCGTGTAGGCCGGTTTGCCCGAATACGTTGCCATTACCTTTGCCGCACGACCGGTAGGTGCCAGCAACACTGTTTTAAGCCGAGTGGCCACAATAGCTTCGTTAATGGCTTTTACTGCGGTGGTTTTTCCGGTTCCGGCATACCCTTTCAGTAAAAAAACGCAGCGTTCGTCGGGGTAACTTAAAAATTCTACCAACGTCTCAAACAAATGCAACTGACCTCGGGTAGGATCGTGTCCAAGTCCCTTCGATAACAATGCAATAAACTCAGTCTTGGTCAATCCGCTAATTTTTAACTAAACTTGCTGCGAATATACAATGCTAATGAGCGCACCTGTTCCTTTTTTTACAGTACGCGATGCTGGATTTTCTGATTCGGCGTTTGAGCATTCTATTCTCCGAATTCAAGTGGGCCGTAGCGAATTGGCTTTGGCAGTGTACCATACATTGGATAAATCGGTTCCGCTCATTGAGAAATACAGTTTGATACAAGGTGCGGGTGGGGCAGGAGCCCTTGAATGGGCTCAGCGCATTTTACGGTATAACGTGTTGTTTCGTCAGCGTTTTTCGGCTTTAGAGTGGATTTGGACCGACGTGCCCTATACCTTGGTACCCGAAACCTATTTCGTTGTGGGCGAAGAACAGTCATACCTTACCGCAATTACCGAGGATCATGATTTAAACTGTTTTAGTTACAGCATTTCTTCGTCGGCCATCCGTTTGGTGTATGGCATTCCAACGGAGTGGTATGGTTTACGTAACGAATTAAAGGCATTTGCCCATACTAATCTGCATATTGCTTCCATACTTTTGCAGCTCAATCCCGCGCACACTGAAGGCATAAACCGTATGGTACTTCATTTTAGCGGACAGCATTTTGATGTATTGGCGTATGTAACGGATAAACTCGTTTTGAGTAACACCTTTACCTACCATACCCCCGACGAATGCGTTTATTTTCTAGTAGCCATAGCCGAACAGTTCGGATTTGATCGCGAGCACTGTTTATTATGGCTTTGCGGCGAAATCGAAATCCAATCGGCCCTGCTTTCGGCTATGAAATTATATTTTCGCCATGTTCGGTTTATGCATCGTCCTGCTGAACCACGTATTACCGCAAGTGCCACTGAGCGGTCGCAATTAAATGCGCATGCCTTACCTGGATTGCTCCACCCGCAGCTATGAGAATAATTACCGGATTGTTTAAAGGCAAACGCATTGCTGCACCGCATAATTTGCCGGTAAGACCCACTACCGACATGGCCAAGGAGGCTCTTTTTAACTATTTGGGCGGATGGCTAAACTTTGATGAAATAACGGCAATGGATCTGTTTTGTGGAACGGGAAGCATTAGTTTTGAGCTTTTGTCGCGTGGTACCAAACGCATTGTAGCTGTGGATAAGCATCCGGCATGTATTAAGTTTGTGCAGAGCTTTGCCGATGGTTTAATTAAAGGGGTACTTACAGGTTTTACCACCGACGCTTTTATAGCGCTGGAACGCAGCAAAGAACAGTTCGATTTAATTTTTGCCGATCCTCCTTACGACTTTGGACGTTACGAGGAATTGGCATTAAAAATTGTAAATTCGGGTCGCCTCACCTCGCAAGGCATGGCCATTATAGAACATCCTGCCGAAATAAAATTGACGCATCTGCCGTTATACCACGAAACGCGCTCCTACGGCAAAGTCAATTTTTCGGTATTTATATCCACACCCTCTCAATTATGAAACGCGCATTGTTTCCCGGTTCGTTTGATCCATTTACAAATGGTCACCTCGATATTGTTGAACGTGGCCATGCACTCTTTGACGAATTGCTTGTTGGAATTGGAGAAAACTCCAGTAAAAGTTCATTATTCAGTCTTGAAGCTCGCGTTGAGGCCATTCAAAAAAGTGTTATGCATTTGTCCTCAGTTCGAGTAATTACCTACAAAGGGCTCACGGTTAATGCATGCAATGATAACGGATGTAATTTTATTCTCAGGGGCATACGAAACAGCGCCGATTGGCAGTTCGAGCATCCTATAGCTTTA
>JBILCR010000357.1:0-2954 GCA_044353055.1 Flavobacteriales bacterium | reverse complement strand
CCGACCACAAACCATTCAAAGTCCCATTGCCGGACGAATTGACCAATGGTTTGTGCGGGAAGGACAATTTGTAAAAAAAGGCGATACCATCATGGTACTGTCGGAGATTAAAGAAAAATTTCTCGACCCCGACCTTGTTCCACGTCTTCGACAGCAGGTAAATTCAAAAGAAAATGCCATCAACAGCACTATTGAAAAGGCAGATGCGCTCGGACGGCAAATTGATGCATTAAATAGCGGTCTCACCCTTAAACTTAAACAGGCCGAAAATAAAGTTACACAGGCAAAACTTAAAGTTCGTTCCGACTCTATTGACCTTAGAGCTGAGCGTGCACAATTTGCCATTGCCGATACGCAGCTTACCTTAGGAAAAAATCTGTTCAATAAAGGCTTTATCTCCTTAATTGAATATCAAAAACGCCAGGAAAAATTTCAGCTGACAACGGCAAAGCTCATCAGTCAGGAAAATAAATTGCTCGACAGCAAGAACTCCATGATCAATGCTCAAATAGAGCTTAATGCCATTCGGGCCGATTACATGGAAAAAACCTCCAAAGCCGAAAGCGACAGAAATTCAACACTAGCCTATGTGGCTGAAGCCGAAGGCGATTTGGCAAAACTCGAAAACGAATACTCATCGATGCTGCTTCGCAATAATTTTTATACGATCAGAGCCCCACAGGACGGCTACATCGTTAAAGCAGTAAGAGTGGGTATTGGCGAAAATATAAAGGAAGGAGAATCGGTGGTAACCATTGCTCCCTCAAAACCGCAGCTGGCAGTTGAAATGTATATTCGAGCTATGGATCTACCGCTTATAAAAGCAAATGATAAGGTAAGGATACAGTTTGACGGCTGGCCTGCTATTGTATTTAGTGGCTGGCCCAATGTTAGTGTCGGCACATTTGGTGGAATTGTTAGCAACATTGACGCGGTGGAAAGTGAAAACGGCCTTTTTAGGGTTTTGGTGAGCCCCGACCCCAATGACGATAAATGGCCTGAGCAAATTAAAATGGGCAGTGGAGTTTATGCTTGGGCAATGCTTCAGAATGTACCCATCTGGTATGAAATATGGCGTCAGCTAAACGGTTTTCCGCCTAATATTGTGAGTGATTCGGCAACGAAAAAAAGCAAATGAGAATACAAGGCTGCATCATCATCGTTCATTTGTTGTTGTTTATTCTGCCCGCAACAGCGCAACGCAGCATAGGCCCCAATGAGTTTATGGCTTTGGTCCAAAAAAACCATCCCATTGCTGTGCAGGCAAAATTAGCCCTTGAAAAAGCCAATGCCGAACTCTTGGCGGCTCGCGGGGCCTTCGATCCCAAAGCAAACACGGCCTTTTCAGAAAAGCAATTTAATAACACCACCTATTGGAATACGCTGGATTCGTATTTAAAAATACCTGCCTGGATAGGAGAATTTAAAGGGGGCTACGAACGCAGCGGTGGCAAATACCTTAACCCCGAAGATGTAGTGGACGAAGGTGGATTATACTATGCTGCCTATACCCTGCCTTTAGGAGCCGGCTTATTCTTTGACGAGCGGCGAAATGCGCTTAAACAGGCCAAGGTGTATGTTACCATGTCGGAAGCCGAGCAACGTTCGATGCTCAATAAACTCACCTACAAAGCACTTGGTGACTATTGGAATTGGTATTACACCAAACGTCAGTTGCAATTTGTTAACGAAGGCCTAAGACTCGCCGAGCAACGATTTGAAGCTATACGCGAATTGTATCTAAACGGATCGCAGTCGGCACTCGACACGCTTGAGGCTTACGGCAATTTACTCACCCGCCGCAATCAGTTAAATCAGGCCTTAGTAGAAGAACAAAATGCGCTGCTTGCAGTAAATGCGCATATTTGGGACGGTAATCAGGAACCTGCCGAGCTCGAGGCCGATATACAACCAATAATGCCCCAGGCGGATGCGCTTTATAAAAACCGTCCGCTAAAAGACAGTTTGTATAATTTGGCCGCCACGCAGCATCCCGATATCATAAAACTTAAGGGCAACATACGACAAATGGAATTTGAAAAGAAATTCCGCACAGAGATGCTTAAACCCCAAGTTAATATTTCGTATAATTTTTTGAGAGGAACCCTTAACAATAGCGATGCGGGCGATTTCCTATTTTTAAATAACTACAAATTCGGGCTAGATGCTTCGATGCCATTATTTCTTAGAAAAGAACGGGGTAAACTGCGCAGCACCAAAATAATGCTAAACTGGCGGCAACTGGATTTAACTCAAAATACCCGTAGCATTCGTATTGGCATCGATTCGCGTTGGAACGATATTAATAACTTTTACGCGCAACTACAAAATCAACGGGGAGTAGAGCAAGCCACTCGAGCTCTCACAGAGGGAGAGCAAATACGATTTTTAAATGGAGAAAGCTCTGTGTTTTTAGTGAACACGCGCGAAACAAATCTGGTTAATGCCGGCTTGAAGCTGGCCGAACTCGAGATGAAATTTGCCAAATCCTTTGCATACCTCCACTTCGAATCTGGAATTTATTTATATTCATACTAATTAGTTTACGCTTATGCCCCAATGGAAAATCATTCAACCTCAGCATCCCACCCATTGGGAACAGGTGATGAAGCTCCGTTTTAAAGTTTTGCGTGAGCCCTGGAACCAACCCGAAGGATCGGAACGCAGCGAAGACGATAAGGAATCAATACACAGCGCTATACTCGACGACAGCCATTCCATCATTGCCACTGCCCGCATTAATCGGATTTCTGAAAAACAGGCACAAATTCGCTTTATGGCCGTTGATCCCATTTGGCAAGGCAAAGGCCTTGGCCAGGCCATTTTGAGATTTACCGAAGGACTTGGACGCAGGCATTACCATGGAATCGAACATTATGTTTTACACGCCCGCGAGCATGCCGTTACGTTCTACGAAAAGAACGGCTATCAGGTGGTAGAACCCTCCTATCTGC
>JBILCR010000037.1:0-10242 GCA_044353055.1 Flavobacteriales bacterium | reverse complement strand
CTGATTTTTTCGGAATGAAGGTGTTGTGCACGGTATTAGGCGGTTATTTTGGTTCGCGCCTTATGAGCAATATACGCGAAGACAAAGGCTATACTTATGGCATTGGTGCCGGATTAATGGCGTATCGTTCCGATGGATGGTTTTATATCTCTACAGAGGTGGGTACCGATGTAACGCAACACGCCCTGAAGGAAATTTATATCGAAATGGATCGATTGCGTAACGAGCTCATTCCTGAAGAGGAACTCAATTTGGTAAAAAATTATCTTAATGGCCAGCTATTAAAGAGTTTTGACGGGCCCTTCGAACAGATGGACCGTTTTAAAACCATAGCCTTTTTGGGAGGAAGTAAAACATACTATGAGAACTACCGTCGCACTATTAATCAGATTACTTCGGTGGAGTTAAATGCTTTGGCCAATCGTTGGTTGCAGGAAAAAGATTTAATTGAGTTGGTTGCAGGAAAGAAGTAAGCTATATTTGCGTGCAATTCGGGACTAAGCCCGATCCCCGATTGCTATGCTTCAAATCACAGAAGGTCTTACCTACGACGATGTACTGCTTATTCCTGCTTATTCGGAGGTGCTCCCTCGCGAGACAGACATCAGCTCGCATTTTACTCGCAAAATAAAGTTAAATGTACCTATCGTAACGGCTGCAATGGATACTGTTACGGAGTCGGCCATGGCCATTGCCATTGCTCAGGAAGGCGGCATAGGCGTGTTGCACAAAAACATGAGTATTGCCGCACAGGCCGCAGAGGTAAAAAAGGTGAAGCGTTCAGAAAGCGGGATGATTATTGATCCGGTGGTGCTTTCGGAGCAGGCGGTCGTAGCCGATGCCCTTCAATTAATGAAGGAAAATCGTATAGGCGGTATTCCGGTGGTAGACAGCAACCGAAAATTGGTGGGCATAATAACCAATCGCGATTTGCGGTTCGAAAAGCACCTCGATAAACCGGTTAAGGAGGTGATGACCTCCGAGCATCTAATTACCACTTCAGAAACCAATCTTACCAAGGCAGAAGAGATTTTGCAAGATTATAAAATCGAGAAACTACCTGTAGTGGATTCCGATTTTAAGCTAGTTGGATTGATTACATACAAGGACATCATTAAAAACAAGCTTCGCCCCAATGCCTGTAAAGACGATTTTGGCCGTTTAAGGGTGGCCGCTGCCGTAGGTGTAACTGTTGACACTCTCGATCGTGTTGCTGCCTTACATCATGCAGGGGTAGATGCCATTGTTATTGATACCGCCCACGGACATTCGGCCGGAGTAGTAAAGATGCTTAGGTCGGTAAAAGAAAAATGGCCTGAATTGCAAGTGATTGTAGGAAACATTGCTACGGCAGATGCCGCTAAAATGTTGGTCGAAGCCGGTGCAGATGCGGTTAAGGTAGGAATTGGTCCGGGTTCCATTTGCACTACGCGCGTTATTGCCGGGGTGGGTGTACCTCAATTTACCGCTGTAGTTGATGTTGCAAATGCACTAAAAGGAACAGGCGTACCGGTTATTGCTGATGGCGGTATCCGTTTTTCGGGAGATATTGTTAAGGCATTGGCCGGTGGTGCATCCAGTATTATGGCCGGTTCGTTATTCGCTGGAACCGAAGAATCGCCCGGCGAGACCATTCTCTATGAAGGTAGAAAATTTAAGTCGTATCGTGGAATGGGCTCCATTGAGGCCATGCAAACAGGTTCAAAAGATCGTTATTTTCAGGATGCTGAGGACGATATTAAAAAACTGGTTCCCGAGGGCATTGTAGGCCAGGTACCTTTCAAGGGATTATTGCAGGAAGTGCTTTACCAAATGATTGGAGGCCTGCGAGCAGGTATGGGGTATTGTGGTTCGCGAAACATAGCAGAATTGCAAACCCGTAAATTTATTCGCATAACTGCAGCTGGAGTGCGCGAAAGCCATCCACACGATGTAAGCATTACGCGAGAAGCCCCGAACTATTCTCGCAGATAGGCCTCCTTAAAAGCGGATGCCGTTATTCAGGAATATTTTCATGAATATCAGAACAGAAGAAAGTACAATGAGAAATTTATTCTCAATTTCACCTGTTTCGGGCATTTTATAAATCATTATCATTCGGTTTTTCATCGCATTGATGAAAATGGAAATAATAACCATAAACATGGTCAATACCAAGGAAAGGTTAAGGATAAACGAACCGTCTGAAAAATAAATTAGAGATACTCCAGAACAAATTAACCAGGGCAAAAACACCGTTTGGAAAAGGTAAATTAATTTGTTTTCGTTTTTATGAATGTTTTGGGTGCTGTTGGTAAGCTGAATAAAAGGTTTGGCCACAATAGAGCCGATAAAAACAAGCAGAATTGCCGCAATTACCGAGAAAATCATCTTTCCAAAATCTTCGAAATACATATAATCAGCAACAATGCCCAAGTATGAGGCATTAATACCTTGCGAATTTGCCTTAATCGGCATCAAAATCATCTGTGCGCAAAAAAAGTTGAGGTAATTAACCCCCAACCAAAGCCAGAAGAGTTTTAAAATGCCGGGCCTTTTACGATAAAATTTTTGAACAATAAGGGCAACAGTTCCCATGACTACACAGAAAATTGGGCCCGAGGAAAAGGTTTTTAATACGGGTGGAATTTCCCAAAGAGAATAATTTTGAGTGAACTCAACTTTGAAGAAAAAGAGCTTGTAAAACAGCTTTTGCTGTTTGGCAAATAAAGCGGTGACAATAAAAAACGAAATATACACCGTGGCAAGCGAAGCCATGTAGGCTACCGATGAATTGATGATGCGGTTATTGCGTTCCTGTTCGGGAGAATTTACCTTACCTGGTAGTTTCTCAGAGAATTCAATTATATCATCGTCCTCGTCCGGAACCGTAATCTCTTTGTCATCCGTCTCTAAATCCTTATTTAGTTCGTCGTCAATCTTCATTAAAAATATGCAGCGTTTTTCAAATATAAAGAGTTTTGGATAATCACCGTTGAAATTAAAACAAACAATAAATGTTAAGCTAAAATTACATCGTGGATCAATCAAAATATTTTTTTAAATGCAGTATTTAAAGTAATTTCGCCCGCTAATTTTTCAAAAGTATGGTACGGAAATTCAATATTTTAACCCTTGGGTTTACACTTGTTTCAGCAGCACTTTTTGCGCAGTCAACAGTGAAGAAGGGAGAGAAGTCGCTTCCTAAAAGCGAGCCTAAAAAAGAACAGACAGTAACCACACCCGTTGTAGACCCCATTCTCCTAACGGTTGGGGGCGACCCGGTTACAAAAAGTGAGTTTGAAAACATCTACCACAAAAACAATCCGAAAGATAATCCAGACGACCGTAAAGCATTGGAGGAATACCTCGAGCTTTTCATCAATTTTAAGCTCAAAGTAAAGGCTGCAAAAGCATTAGGGAAAGACACCACAACGGCTTTTCGAAACGAGTTGAAAGGGTATAGAAGTCAGCTGGCTAAGCCATATTTGTCTGATAAAGATGTGAATGAGCGACTAATCGAAGAAGCTTACGAGCGCATGAAAAAAGACGTTAAGGCCAGCCATATTCTAATTAAAGTGGCCGAAAATGCACTTCCTAAAGACACTCTAGCAGCATATAACAAAGCCATCTCGTTAAGAAATCGCTTATTGAAGGGAGAAAATTTTGCCGACCTTGCGCGCATTAATTCTGACGATCCTTCTGCGGCTCAAAATGGGGGAGATCTTGGGTATTTTACCTCGCTCATGATGGTGTATCCTTTTGAATCGGCAGCATATAGTACTCCTGTGGGGCAATATTCCATGCCGGTACGTACCAAATTTGGCTATCATATTTTAAAAGTTACCGACATACGCGAGGCGCAGGGGCAGGTTAAATGTGCCCATATTTTGGTAAAAGTTCCAGAGAATGCTAATGATTCAATCGTTAAGGCCGCAAAGAAAAAAGCCGACGAAATAGTAGTGAAAATTAAGGCAGGCGAAGATTTTGGGGCCTTGGCTCAAAACTTTTCCGACGATCGTTCGAGCGGTAAAAATGGCGGACAGCTAGGATGGTTTGGAACAGGTAAAATGGTACCCGAATTTGAAAAAGCAGCTTTCGATTTGAAAGATAACAATCAGGTTTCAGAACCCATACGTACTGCTTTTGGCTGGCATATTATTAAAAGGTTAGAGCGTAAAGGCTTGCAGCCTTTCGATGAGTTGAAATCCGAAATCAAACAAAAAATTACCCGCGATTCGCGTTCACAGGTGAGCCGAAATGCAGTTATTGAACGCGTGAAGAAAGAGAATAACTTTACCGAAGATCCCAAAGCACTCAATGAGCTGATAGCCTTGGTCGATACCAACTACCGAAATGGTAAATGGTCGGCCGAAAAGGCTAAAGCGCTTCAAAAGAATTTATTCACCTTGGGCGATCAAAAGTACAGTCAGGTGGCGTTTGCTCAATATATAGCCGAAAATCAAACCAAGCAGGCAAAAGACGCCAATATTGAGGGATTGGTACGTAAAGCCTATGAAGGGTATAAAACCGATAAAATAATTCTATTCGAAGACGAACGCCTCGAACAGAAATATCCCGAATTTAAACTTCTGATGCAGGAGTATCGCGATGGCATACTCTTATTCGAAATAACCGACGAGCAGGTTTGGTCAAAGGCCATACGCGACAGTGCTGGTTTAACTGCGTTTCATAATCAAAACATGGGCAGATATATGTGGCCGCAACGCGCCGAAGCTACCGTTTATCAGATGAAAGATGCCAAAATTGCCAAACAAACGCGCAAATTGGTGGCTAAAAAAGCAAAGAAGAACTACAGCCTTGACGACATTAAAAAAGTTGTAAATAAATCATCTCAATTGAATCTTCAAACCGAGTCGGGTTTGTTTGTTAAAGGCGATAACGAAACGGTTGATGCCTATCCCTGGGTAAAGGGTATTACTGCCGATGCTCCTCGCAATGACGGATCCATAGTTTTTGTAGACTTTGAAGCCGTTAGGGAGCCTGAACCTAAAAGCCTCTCAGAAGCGCGTGGATTGATAACTGCCGACTATCAAAATTACCTCGAACAGCTTTGGATTAAGGATTTGAAAGCGAAGTATAGCGTAGAGGTGAACAAAGAAGTTTTTAAAACCGTTAAATAAAAACGAAGACAGGCTCGGGTACATACAATCCCGGGCCTTTTTTTCTATATTTTTGAGGTCAGAGCAATGAAATGGTCAAATTTTTAGTTTACAGTGCATTCGTATTCCTTTGTCTATTATACGCTTGTTCCGAAAGTGTTGATTCATCGCAATACGTGGCGCGTGTTTACGATACCTACCTCTCGCGTTCTGAGGTAAACAAAGCCATTCCATTTGGAGCATCACCCAAAGACAGTGCTCAAATTGCCACCGAATATATTAAGCAATGGATTAAAGCCACTCTGGTATTGCATCGGGCTGAAAATAATCTTACAGAAGAGCAGAAAGATGTACAGCAGCAACTCGACGATTATAGGAAGTCTCTTCTTATTTATGCCTATGAACGAGAGCTTATTCGTCAGAAACTCGATACCATAGTGAATGATGCGCAAATTGAAGAATATTATAAAAAGTACCCCGGAAATTTTGAGCTTAAAAACAATATCATTCGACTAAAATATATCAAGCTTCCGGTAAGTACGCCTAGTGCAGATAAGGTGGCAGGTTGGTTCAATAGCTCCGGAAAACCTGAACGATTAAAACTCGAAGAATTTTGTAAATCCTATGCAGTAAATTACGTTTTAGACGATGCCAACTGGCTCTTGCTAGATGACGTAATTAAAGAAATACCGATGGGAGATTATTCATCCGATGATTTTAATGGCGATAAACGTTTGCTTGATTTTAAAGATGAAGAATACCGATACCTCGTTAAAGTAACCGGTTTTATGGTAAAGGAATCTAAAGCACCCTTAAGTTTTGAACGAAACAACATCAGAAGCATTATTTTAAATAAGCGCAAAATTAAGCTCATTGAACAAATGCAAACCGATGTTTATAACGAAGCATTAAATGAAAAAGACGCTGAATTGCTTGCTCCTGCTCCTTAGCTGCTGCAACGGCTTACTATTAATTGCCCAGCCCGGAAAACCTGTACTAATTGACAAGGTAGTGGCAACGGTTGGAGATAAAGCTATTTTATTTTCAGAAGTTAGCGCACAGGTTGAGCAACTAAAAAATCAAGCTGAAACTAAAGACAGTATTTCGCCTTGTATTGTTTTAGAGGATTTGATATTACAGAAATTGTTATTGAATCAGGCCGAAAAAGACAGTATAACTGTTACCGATGCTCAGGTTGAGGCAGAACTTGATAAAAAAATCAGATATTTCGTAGCCCAGATAGGCTCGGTTGAGGAACTTGAAAATTATCTTGGTAAAAGCATTTCTCAAATCAAGACCGATTTTAGAGATCGTATTAAAGAACAATTGCTTATCCAGCAAATGCAATCAAAAATTGCAGGTGAGGTTAAGGTGTCGCCTGCTGAGGTAAAAAAGTTTTATAATGATATTCCTAAAGACAGTCTTCCTTTCGTAGAAAGTGAAATTCAAGTAGCACAAATACTAATTAAGCCACCTGTTAATCTGACAGAAAAAGAACGTGTACGTAAAGAATTATCTGATATTCGGCAGCGTATTATTGATGGAAAAAGCTTCGCTTCGATGGCGGCATTTTATTCTGAAGATATCGGTTCTGCTGCGAAAGGAGGAGAATTGGGCTTTGTGAGTAGGGGAGATCTTGTTCCTGAATTTGAGGCCGCTGCTTTTCAGCTTAAGGGCAAAGAAATTTCGCCCGTTGTAGAAACCATGTATGGATATCATATCATTCAGCTCATTGAACGCCGAGGCGAAATGATAAATGTGCGACATATTTTAATGGCGCCCAAAGCTTCGGCCGATGATTTAGACCGTGGCCGAGTTAAGCTTGATAGCTTGTTACAGGCAATACGTCTTGGAAGTATTTCGTTTGATGAAGCAGCAGGAACCTTTTCGGACGATGCCGATAGTAAAAATAATGGTGGTTTAATGGTAAATGCTGCTACAGGCTCGACGTATTTTGAAATTTCGCAATTAGATCAAAGTTTATTTTTTATTGTTGATAAACTTAAAATTGGCGAGATCTCAGATCCTGTCGTGGTTCGTGCGGGCGAAAAAAAGGAGGCCTATCGAATTGTAATGCTTAAATCGCGCACAGAACCCCATGTGGCCAATCTGCAGGACGACTATCAGCGTATTCAAAGTGCTGCCGAAAACGAAAAGCGCGAGAAAATGGTTCGAGAATGGATTACCCGTAAACGAAAATCATTCTTTGTTAAAATTGACGTGGAATTTGAAAAGTGTAATTTTATTAACGATTGGACTGCTCCATAATTAAATTCAGAAAAACTCATACCTATGAATACTTCATTCAATTCTGATGTCGAAGGCATTGATGCCTTGAGAAAAAAATATGAACTGTTGAGTTCAGAAATTGGCAAAGTGGTTATTGGTCAAGATGAGGTGGTTAGGGATGTGTTGATTTCTATTTTTAGTAAGGGGCATTGCCTCCTGGTTGGGGTACCCGGCTTGGCCAAAACGCTCTTGGTTACCACCATTTCAAAGGTGCTTGGATTGGAATACAACCGTATTCAATTTACCCCCGACTTAATGCCATCCGATATTATTGGTACCGAAATTCTTGACGAAAGCCGCCAGTTTCGGTTCATCAAAGGTCCATTGTTTGCCAATATCATCCTTGCTGATGAAATTAACCGGACGCCGCCAAAAACTCAGGCTGCATTGCTTGAAGCCATGCAGGAGCGGGCGGTAACGGCTGCAGGAAAGCGCTATGAACTAGGAAACCCATTTTTCGTTTTGGCAACCCAAAATCCCATCGAACAGGAAGGAACCTATCCATTACCCGAAGCCCAGCTCGACCGTTTTATGTTTAACATCTGGGTTGATTACCCCAAATACGAAGATGAAATTCGTGTGGTAAAAAACACCACTTCAAACGTAAATGTGAACCTTAATGCCGTTATCAGTGCCGAAGAGATTCTATACTTTCAAGAACTAATTCGCCGAATTCCGGTTTCCGATAAGGTATTGGAATATGCAGTGGGCCTTGCGGTTAAGACACGAGCCAATTCAGATATGGCACCCGAAATAGTTAAGAAATATTTGGCATGGGGTGCAGGTCCAAGAGCATCACAATTCCTTGTTCTGGGTGCCAAGTGTCATGCGGCTATTCATGGCAAGTATTCGCCCGATATGGAAGACGTAAATGCAGTAGCCACAGCAATCTTGCGTCACCGTATTATAAGAAATTATAAGGCCGAAGCTGAAGGATTAAGTGTTGAGTTGATTATTAACTCGTTATTGCACTAAGAATTGCGAAAGGAGCTTTTAAAGCAGATGCTCTTTATTTCTCAGACTAGATAAGGTATTTGCTGGACGAGAAATTGCACTAAGCTTGGATCATATCCACTAGAGATAATTCGATTATTCGAACAATTTAACGCAAAAGCATTTTTGTTAAAGCACTTTTGTATTTTGCGTGTCAATAATACACAATGGTATGATGCACAAGCAGAAATTATCCTTTTGGCAGATATGGAACATGAGTTTTGGATTTATGGGCATCCAGTTTGGCTGGGGCTTGCAGATGGCAAATATGAGTTCCATTTATGAAAATTTAGGTGCGAAACCCGAAGATATTCCGGGCCTATGGCTTGCCGCTCCACTCACCGGATTGATTGTGCAGCCCATTATTGGTTATATGAGCGACCGCACCTGGCATCCACGCTGGGGAAGACGGAGGCCCTTCTTTTTAATTGGTGCCATATTGAGTTCATTGTGCCTTATTGTGATGCCCAACTCATCAACATTATGGATGGCTGCAGGATTGTTATGGGTGCTCGATTCGTCCATAAATATTAGTATGGAACCGTTTAGAGCCTTTGTTGCCGATCAATTGCCTGAAGAACAGCGTACGCGAGGATACAGCATGCAGAGTTTCTTTATTGGACTAGGGGCAACTATCGCCAGTGCGCTTCCATGGATTTTTACGAATTGGTTTCATGTAAAATCTACTGCAGATTCGGGGCAAGTGGCCGATAATGTGAAGTGGAGTTTTTACATCGGCGCGCTCGCTTTTTTAGGCGCTGTGCTCTATACTGTTTTTTCTACCAAAGAGCATCCACCAACCGATGAGGAGCGTTCCGAAGCGCAAAAATCGAAAGGGATTTCAAACGGAATTAATGAAATAATTTTCTCTATTAAGACGATGCCTTTAAAGATGCGCCAAATAGCCTTAGTGCAATTTTTAACTTGGCCGGGTCTGTTTTTAATGTGGTTTTATTTCACGCCTGCCGTTGCTTCAGAGATTTTTGGAGGAGCGCCAGGAAGCAAAGCCTATTCAGATGGACAAAACTTTGCGGGATTGGCGTATTCATTTGAGAATATTGTAACCTTTTTAGTGGCGATGCTTATTCCCCTTTTGGCCATGCGCATTGGAAAAAAGAACACACATTTTACTTTCCTTGCCTTAGGCGGCATGGGGCTTATACTTATTAACTGGGTTACTCAGTCAAATGCTTCATGGTTGTTATTGCTCATAATGGGCTTGGTAGGCATAGCCTGGAGCAGTATTCTATCTATGCCTTATGCCATGCTCACCGATTGTTTACCGGCAAATAAAATTGGTATTTACATGGGTATCTTCAATTTTTTTATTGTAATCCCTGAAATTATTGCTTCAGTATTTTTTGGAAAAATTATGGAAGGCCTGTTAGACGGCTCACGTATTGCCGCTGTAACCATTGGAGGTGTACTTTTACTCTTGGCAGCCTTACTTTCGCTGCGTATCAATGAAGCGCCTAATAGGTAATTTTGTGCCTGTAATCGGCGAGCTTTAGTACCATTTTTTCATGCGTTGGATTTAATTATCCATACCCGGGGCTTCCCTATTCATGCCCGGAGCTTCTCTATTCATGCCCGGGGCTTCTCTATTCATGCCCGGGGCTTCTCTATTCATGCCCGGGGCTTCTCTATTCATGCCCGGGGCTTCTCTATTCATGCCCGGGGCTTCAGCCCCGGGTTCAAATGCCCCTCCTCAAAGAAATAGAATTAATAATACGTAAGGCGAATTACGTCGGCAAGGTATTTCGCATAACGCACTACCTGACGGGTATAGCCGTATTCGTTATCGTACCAAACATATACCACTACCGATTTATGATCGTCTGATACGATGGTTGCCGGA
>JBILCR010000355.1:0-2960 GCA_044353055.1 Flavobacteriales bacterium | reverse complement strand
CATTAAGAATAAGCTCTGGGTGCTCGGTGTTGAGGCCGTGCCTATTACAATATCACCACTAGTGATTACTGCCGTTTCAGGTTCAATGTAAACATCGCCAAAGGTGAGGCTGGCCAAACCGCTGCGGTCCACAATAAGCATAGCATTATCTTCCATGATAAAGCTCGATTCGGCATTGAGAATTTCGAACTTGGCGCGCTGGTGATTGGTGTTTTGTGTTATTCCCGGATTTTTACCCCTTACCAATACTGTAGAATTTCCTTTTTGGGTATAGTTCAACGAACCTAATAAATTCAAGACACTGCGGCGAATTTGTCCGTTTACACTTAGTAAAGCATTTCCTTCTAAGTAAAGCAATGGTGAGCCTGTAGAAGCATATTCCAGGTCGTTGTGCACGTTGTTGGCATCAGATCCTACGTTCACCGTACCATTGAGGATGCGTAATTCGCCCGCCAACTGCATGTCGGATGTGTTCGAATTTGCCATTGCCACATTGATAATAGCCGATGGATGGTTAACAACAATGGCAGCTGTAGATGGGATAAGATAATTTACAGCAGGCTGATCCGATAGCGTAATGGTAGCGGCTTTCGATAAGCGGAAGGTTCCGTTTACGAGATTCAGCCAATTATTGCTAGGTGCAGTGAATGTTCCGGCTACGGTAACATCAAGTATCACACTGTTGCCGTTTCCTTTGTTTAGTGTAAGCTGATTAAGTGAAGTTGAAGCCAGTCCGTTGGTTCCAGAAATTGCACGGTTGAGGTTTCCGATAAAATTCAGGTTTGCCTTGCTTGCCAAATTAAATTCGATGGCCCCATTGTTTACCAAGTTTCCGGTAAGATTGATGCTGTGTTGTGCTGTTCCGGTATTTTCAACATCAAATGTTCCAGCATTTCCTACAGTACAGTTTCCACCTATTTCAATGAGTTGGTTTGATCCTCCTGGGAACTGCAATGTGCCTTGTGTAATATCAAGATTGCCTCCAATATTCAATGTGCGCGCAGCAATTCCATTCAGTTTTGCAATTCCGCCAACAGCACCGCTAACAGTTACGTTTTCGTAAACATCGATATTGCTGTTCGGCATGTTGATGACTCTTCCGACACCAGGTGATAAAATAAGGTTGCGGTAGCTCGGAATCGGCATGTTTGTTGGAGCCGCAGTAACCGAAGGGATTGTGAAATCTGAGGAGGTTGATGTATACTGTGTTGTTCCTCCTTCTGCAGTAAAGAAGATACCGAAGTCTCCACCCGGGAACTCTGCAGTTGATCCGCTGGCCGAAATCTGAATTTTGCCTGCACCACCCGCTGTCGCAAATGGAAGTGCTCCAAAGTTATGTCCAGTAGTTGTGCCTACGTTCAAGGTGGAGCCTGCATCAACAATTAAGGAGCCTGAAACGGTGTTGTTTGTGGTTACGGTTACAGTATGGAAATAATTCGCCCCGTCGCCAATAAATACAGGCGTGCTAGACGTAGGCGTTGTTGCAGAAGCCGGCCCACCGAATGCAGTATTCGACCAAGTGGAAGCTGTGTTCCAGTTGCCATTGGCGCGACTATAATACGGAACTACAATACCAAATGCTGCCGGTGCTCCGGCTGTAAAATCGCCGTCGAAATAACTCACTCCGTTGAACAAAATGGTATTGTTGGTTTCGTTTACCTGGTTCACATCGTTGATGGTGGTAAAGGCAATGTTCTGGTAGTTGTAATATGCCGGAATATAGGTCGTATTATCAGGTAAATTGCCGTAGCTGTAAGTATGATTAATACTGTTTGCACTTACTCCGCTAAAGCCGGTTCCACGTACTTTCCAATAATACACAAAACAGTTCGGGTCGGTAACATACAACTGGCGGTTGGTTACAGGGCGTACATTCAAGCTGCCCCAGCTGGCAGGAGCCGATGAGAATTGAATGGTGGCTGGCGTATAATTGTTGGTTGCCGTTCCAAATGGGAATACAACAGGCGTTGTTGCATTAAAGGTTTTTACAATACCACCATCCGACTGGAAACCTGCTGTTTGAATGTAGCGGTTATTGCCGAATGTTCCGGTAATGGTAGCCGTTGCAGGTAAAATAAGACGGTAAATGCCAATGTTGAATAAGCGGTCGGTGGCCAGATTCAGATTGCCATTCACACGAACGGTATTGAGTGCGCTCACACCCACCGAACCCACTGCACCTGAGGTGCTGGCAATTTCAAGGTTTTGGAAAACTCCGTTTCCATTTCCATCTATGGTTTGAACCGTTGTACCATTTAAGCTGATTTTGCCGCTTCCGGTGTGCGTGGCGTCATTTACCACATTTCCGGCAAACGTCAGGGTTTTGCCTCCATCGTTAAGCGTTCCGTTTAGGATTGAAAGTCCGCCTGCTGCTGTAATAGAAGCAACACTTCCGGCAATGCTTACTGTGCTCGAAGAACCTTTGTTGATTGTAATGCTACCCAGTCCTGGAGCAGGAATACTGCCGTTAACGGTAAAGGTTTGCGCGGTATTGCCGTTGAAGGTAAGTGTATTGTTGCCAGAGATGAGTGTGGTTCCGGCATTTACGTTGAAATCGCCCGCAATTAGAATGGAATTCCCTTGTGCATTGAAGGTAAATGCATTGGTCCCAACAAAATTAAGGCTGTTTAGAACCGTTAATGGTTGTGCCGCAAGTAAATTGGCCGATCCATCGTTGAAAGCAATGGCTCCTAAACGTGCTTGGCCGGTTCCTGTGCCTGAAGGACGGTTAATGTTTAGGTTGAAGAATGGTGCGCGTGAAGCAATGTCGATGTTGAAATTGCCGGTAATGTTCATGTTGATGGTACCACCGCTAACATTGTAGTTTTGAGCATTCGAACCAATGGCAATACCGCCAGTAGGACAAACCCCTCCTGTGCTGAGGCGTGTTAAATTGATGGTTCCGCCGCTCATGGTAAAGCCATTTTCGGGGTAGGCGAGCGAGAAAATCGCATAGTCGG
>JBILCR010000356.1:0-2960 GCA_044353055.1 Flavobacteriales bacterium | reverse complement strand
ACCTCCTTCAACAAAGGGTAAGTATTTAAAAGTAAAATATATTACTCAACTAAAACTGGGCTATCCTGCTTTTGTTTTCTTTTGCAACCTGCCGCAATACTTCAAGGATCCGTATAGGCGTTTTCTCGAAAATCAACTGCGAAAGCACTTCGATTTTCATGGGGTGCCCATTGCCATATACTTCCGCCAAAAGTAAATTTTTGCTTTGGGATTTTTGATGCCTTAATTTCGTTGTAACGCTTAATATCTGTACATTCGTGGCCTAAAATAAATCACGATGAGTACTATGAGCATTGCAGCCACCGATATTAAACCCGTATTAAAAACATTAGGCATTGAGCCCGAAAACACCGGAGTGTCAACAGGCATTCAATGGTATGAGGGATCGGGCAAATGGATTGATTCGTATTCGCCGGTTGATGGTGCTTTGATTGCCCGCGTTAAATGTGCCGGTGAATTTGATTACGAAATGGTGATCAAACAGGCCCAAGAAGCGTTTAAGGTGTGGCGCAGTATGCCAGCTCCTAAGCGGGGCGAAATTGTGCGTCAGATGGGTGATGCGCTGCGCGAAAAAAAAGATGCGCTCGGTCGCTTGGTTTCCTACGAAATGGGCAAGAGCCTGCAGGAAGGATGGGGCGAAGTGCAGGAAATGATTGATATCTGCGATTTTGCTACCGGACTTTCGCGTCAGTTATACGGATTAACAATGCACAGCGAACGCCCTAACCATCGTATGTACGAGCAATGGCATCCACTAGGCATTGTAGGCATTATTTCAGCGTTTAATTTTCCTGTGGCCGTATGGTCTTGGAACTCAATGATTGCATGGATTTGCGGCGATGTTTGCGTTTGGAAACCCTCATCAAAAACCCCACTTTGTGCAATTGCATGTCAAAATATTATTCGCGACGTGCTTAAGGCCAACAACGTTCCCGAGGGAGTGTCGAATTTGGTAATTGGCAATGCAGCAGGCGATTTGCTCAATAACGATAAACGTGTGCCTTTGGTGTCTTTTACCGGATCAACCCGAATTGGCCGCCATGTCTCAAAAACCGTGGCCGAACGATTTGGAAAAACCATCCTTGAATTGGGAGGCAACAATGCCATTATTGTAACGCCCGATGCCGATCTTAAAATGGTTTTGGTAGGTTCGGTATTCGGCGCAGTTGGTACAGCCGGACAGCGCTGCACTTCGACCCGCCGTTTAATCGTGCACGAAAGTATATATGACAAAGTATGCGATGTTCTTAAAGGGGCATACGCTCAAATCAAAATAGGCAACCCGCTCGACCAAAACAACCACGTGGGGCCGCTTATCGATACAAAAGCCGTTGAAGATTACACCAAAGCTATAGAACATGCCAAAGTCGAAGGTGGAAAAGTGCTTGTTGAAGGCGGAGTGCTGAGCGGCGAAGGCTACGAAAGCGGTTGTTATGTAAAACCCTGCATCATCGAAGCCGAAAATCATTTTCACATTGTGCAGGAAGAAACTTTCGCGCCGATACTATATCTCATTAAATATTCAACCCTCGAAGAAGCTATTTCCCTTCAAAATGGCGTGCCGCAAGGCCTTTCATCCTCAATATTTACCACCAACATGCGCGAGATGGAGACTTTCCTCTCTGCTGCAGGTTCTGACTGCGGTATAGCCAATGTTAACATCGGAACCTCAGGGGCCGAAATTGGTGGTGCATTCGGCGGCGAAAAAGAAACTGGCGGCGGTAGAGAATCGGGCTCTGATGCCTGGAAGGCTTACATGCGCAGGCAAACCAATACCATTAATTTTGGAACACAACTGCCTTTGGCACAAGGCATCCAATTTAATTTCTGATTGGATTTTCGAGTACTGGTTTTGGCTTTTGTCCCGCTCCTAACGGGCTGTTCCGAATTATCATCACCATCGGAACAGGATTCAACGTATTTCAATAATCCTAAATTTATTGAAGAAACCGCGGCCCGTTTAAGCCTTGATAAAGCGGCACTTCAAAAGCAATTGTCAACAGCCGGAAAAACTGAACATAATTTGGTGACGGTACCCGATTGGCCCAAAGAATTTGCCCTGATGGCAAAAACCAATTTAAACGCCCCGGCTTTGAAAGGAATGTTTGATCTTGACAGCATTCCCCAAAAATCAGGATATAAAATTGTTTATACCGCCCTTCGTGATAATATGAGCATTCGAAAATTTATTCAATGCTGCGATAATTCAGGAAAAACGCTAGCGGTTCAATGCCTTCAGCAGGAACATTCGTTGATTACCCGGCAAACCATAGAATGGCGTTTGGTGGCCGATAGCGGATATTATTATCGGGGGTCCGATCAAATTAAAGGAGTTAACGACTTAACTTATTCCATCGCCGGATCGTTCATTCCTCTTAAAAAATAAATATGAAGGCGCTCATTATTTGGGTTTTTGTATTGGGGTATTTAGCCATTGCTTTCGAACATCCCCTCAAAATTAATAAAACAGGCGCTGCACTATTTATGGGCATTTTGCTCTGGTCTATCTATGCTCTGGTTTGGCCCGATTCCGATTACAGTGCACACCTAAACCATCATCTCTCAGGCATTGCCGAAATTCTATTTTTCCTAATGGGCGCTATGACCGTTGTGGAGCTCATCGATGCACACGACGGATTTAATCTGATTACAAACCGCATTAAAACAAGGAATATATTAAGCTTGCTTTGGATTATTGCAGGTCTGTCATTCTTTTTGTCGGCGGTATTGGATAATTTAACCACAGCTATTGTAATGGTTTCGTTGTGCCGTAAGCTCATCAACGACGAGCGCCAGCGACTTTATTTTGCGGGAATGATTGTGATTGCCGCTAATGCCGGCGGTGCTTGGTCGCCCATTGGCGATGTAACCACCACCATGTTATGGATTGGCGGTCAAATAAGCCCGATGAACATTATCAAAAGCGTGTTTATTCCCAGTTTAATTTGCTTAATTGTACC
>JBILCR010000354.1:0-2969 GCA_044353055.1 Flavobacteriales bacterium | reverse complement strand
TTTTAGAAATGAAAAATTCTATTCACACTGCTGCTTTAATAACGCATGAAGTAGGGTGTAGTTTAATCCGCCTCGATTAATAGTTTTGATTATGCAAAATTCTCAATTATCTGTCAGCCTTATTTTACTGCTTATTGGAGGCTACTTTTTAACGCTCATGCTTATAGCTTGGTGGAAGAGCCGAAATGCCGGAACGGAGGATTACTTCCTGGGAGGCAAGGAGTCGCCATGGTATCTGATTGCATTTGGCATGATTGGCGATTCGCTATCGGGAGTAACATTTGTTTCAGTTCCTGGTGAGGTAGGGGTTAAACATTTCGCCTATCTTCAGTTGGTTTTTGGTTATCTTGTAGGATATCAGGTCATTGCAAGGGTTTTATTGCCCTTGTATTATAAAATGAATCTTACCTCTATTTATTCGTTTCTGGGAAGCCGTTTTGGCAAGCAGGCTCAGATAATGGGTTCGGTATATTTTATTTTATCGCGCAGCATTGGTGCAGCATTCAGGCTTTTTATTTCTGCCAATGTATTACAGATTTTTTTATTCGACCCGCTCGGTGTTCCGTTTTCGCTTTCGGTGAGTTTGATTATCCTGCTCATTGTTCTGTATACGCTTAAAGGCGGAATACGATCGCTGGTATGGACCGATACCTTTCAATCGCTGTTTCTGCTGTTGGGTGTTGTTTTAACCGCTGTGGCACTGATGCATAAATTAGATTGGAGCTTAACAGAAGCGGTATCTAACATTTACAAGAGCAAATATGCTGAGGTCTTTCACTGGGAGCCGGCATCGAAGCTTTATTTTTGGAAACAGTTTATTTCGGGTGCCTTTATTGCAATTGTAATGACCGGTCTCGACCAAAATATGATGCAGAAAAATTTAAGTTGTCGAACCCTTCCCGAAGCACAAAAAAACATTCAATGGTTTAGCGTAATTGTAGTGGTTGTTAATGTGGTGTTTCTTTCGCTTGGTGCGCTCATGTATTTATATGCCGAAGCAGGAGGCCTGCAGCTGCCCGAAAAGACAGATGCTGTATTGCCGTTTTTGGTGCGGAGCCATCTTGGTCTTTTTGCAGCGGGTGTATTTCTCTTGGGTATTATTGCCGCTACATTTTCATCGGCCGATTCGGTGCTCACCACGCTCACTACTTCCTTTTACTATGATATATTGCATTTCGACAAGGTGGCTTCTACAGAAGAACACAGAAAAAAGCGTATTCGATCGCTCATTCATATGTGTTTTTCCGTCTTATTGCTGCTTATAATATTGATATTCAAATCTATTAATAATGACTCTGTAATTTCGGGCATATTTACTGCCGCCGGCTACACCTATGGTCCATTACTGGGGTTGTTTGCTTATGGAATTTTGATGCGACGATCTGTAAACGACAAGTGGATAGCCGTGGTGTGTGTGCTAGCTCCCTTAATTTCTTGGATGCTTTCTGCGAATTCTGAAAAGTGGTTTGGCGGGTATCAGATTGGTTTTGAGCTTCTTATTATTAACGGAGCGCTTACATTTATTGGACTTCATACAATTAGTAAACAATCGCTTGTGAATTAAATTATGCCTTGGCTACCTTCATGTTAAACGTATGTTTGACTGATTTTTCAAGCTATCAATAGTTGAAAAAATAGATATTATGAATTATAAATATACCAATTAGGGAAATAGTATCATATATGGTTGCGTTAATCGCTTAAGTAAATGCATACTCGCTTTTCTAGGTGGGTTAAAACAAGTTAGAAATAAAGAAAATTAGGTAAGCACGTAAATCAGAGGCAAAATACCTTGCAGCCCGAATGATTGTACGTAAGGCAAATATCGCTGAGATACCGGCTATTTTATCTGTGTTTGTAGCTTCTGTGGAAGGATTAACCGAAATTTTATCGGTTCAGCATGCTGCCGCATGGATTTCAGGTGCATTGCGCCAATCGTATTGGCAAGAAATGCTGCGTTCGCATTACGCAGTAGTATGTTACGATAGCAATGAAATTGTTGGGTTTGTTGTTTTTTCGGGAAGGGGAGAATTATCAATGCTTTATGTAACTCCCAGTCATCAGCGCCAGGGTATTGGTTCTCGATTAATCAAACATGTTAGGCAGCACGCAATTGAAGAAGGATATGCCCATTTGAAAATATACGCTAACGACTATATTCATGATCTGCTTACCCGGCATGGATTCGAAAAAATGGACGATTTCACCCGAACGATTAAGGGTATCGACTTCCATTTAAATTTATATATGGCCGATTTAATTTAGCCTAACCTATCTCAAGCCATCCTTGGGCTTATTTCTTTAGTTTGTTCCCAAATGCTTTTTTAAACTTTTCGACTTTGGGCCGCACCACCATTCGGCAATACCCCTGCTCAGGATTTAAGGTGTAATAGTTTTGATGATAATCTTCTGCTTTATAAAATGTTCCATCAAAAGCGGTTATTTCTGTCACTATAGGATTTTGAAACGCGCCTGATGCATCAAGTTCCTTTTTATAGTATTCTGCTTTTTCGCGCTGAGCATCGTTGATGTAAAAGATGGCCGATCTGTATTGGCTGCCTACGTCTGCACCCTGTCTGTTCAGTGTTGTTGGGTCGTGTGTTTGCCAGAAAACCTCCAAAATCTCATCAAAAGTTACTTTCGATGAATCAAATACAACACGAGCTACTTCTGCATGTCCGGTGGTTCCCGTGCATACTGATTTATAGTCGGGATTTAAAGTTTTTCCGCCGGTATATCCCGATTCAACTTCCAATACACCTTCCATTTCCTGAAAAATGGCTTCTACACACCAAAAACAGCCTGCTCCTAGAATGGCGGTATCTTTTAATTCTGTCTTCCCAATAGGGGTATTATTTGTAGTCTCCATGCTATTATCAGAACAGCCCGTTAGTATGCTGCTGGTTAAAATGATTGCGTTTAAAATGTTCATCATTGGTGATCATTACTTTTTTTAACAAAACTATTTA
>JBILCR010000036.1:0-10290 GCA_044353055.1 Flavobacteriales bacterium | reverse complement strand
CGTATCCGAATAATCTCCATTGTTCTCGTTTATACGATACCCAAACCTTCCGCCTTGAGAAATTGAATCTGTGTGATTGTAGTACTGATCTTTATCGGTCTCGCCACAAATTCCATTGTACTGATACACTTCTTCAAATGCACCGTTCTCAAAACTCCGCTCTATGCTAAGGTCAGCGCAAGTATTACCGGCCCTGGTAGTCCATTCCAAATACACAATATTCTTACTCAGTTGCCAGCCATCGAAATCTTTAAGAATGCTTTGTGCATTTAACCATTGAACTGGCAAAACAAACAGACCAAGAATACTAATGAAATAATTGTGCATTACAGATTGCTCAGCCTACCAAAAACGCCTAGGGGCAATTTTTGTTTTGTACGGCTTTCAAGAAAAAGCTCACCAATTTCGAGCGAGCCATTTTGGTGCTTGTTCATGTCGATAAGGTTGGGTAGAATCAATGACGACAACCCCAGCGAATAGGTATTAATCAAGAGAAAATAAGCATCCGGATCGAGCAGTTGCTGTGCATCCTTAACGAGTTCATTCAACTGCCGCTCTAACTTCCAACTCTCGCCATTGGCTCCGTGCCCATATGCCGGCGGATCCATAATTATTCCGTTATATTTATTCCCACGCCGAATTTCGCGCTTCACAAATTTCATGGCATCTTCAACCACCCAACGTACATCAGTGAGCTTAGAATGTGTCATGTTTTCGTTGGCCCAGGTTACCACCTGTTTAATCGAATCAACATGCGTTACATCAGCGCCTGCAGATTTCGCAGCGAGCGATGCCGCACCGGTGTATGCAAAAAGGTTGAGAAATTTCGGATTCTGCAATTTGATTTTTGTTAAGGAATCGCCTATGTAATCCCAATTTACTGCTTGTTCGGGGAATACTCCAACATGCTTAAATGAAGTTAAGGCCAAACGGAGCTTGATGTTCACCTTGCCTTTTTTATACCCAATCAACCATCGGTCGGGCATTGCTTTTAGCTTTTCCCATGTCCCCGACGAACTGCTTTTAGGAACAAATCGAACATGCGCCATTTTCTCCCATTCGCGCTGCGGCAATAATTTATCCCACAGCGCCTGAGGCTCGGGACGAATGGTAATATACTCGCCAAACCGCTCCAGCTTCTCAAAAGCACCGCTGTCGATTAATTCATAATCTAAAAATCCCGATGGTTTAAGTAATAGCACGTGCAAAGCTACGCTTATTTGAATAATTACCATATCGAACTTTAGGAGTTCAGCGGTTGCGATTATTCGGTGCATGAACCATAGCAGTGTATCCAACTTTATAAATAGCAATTAGATTTCCAACTCCCAACTCGCCATTTCGTAAGTTGATTAATGCTACTAAACGATTGTTCAATTCAAGAAATTGGATTCCCGAGAGAATGGGCATGGTTTCCAATATTACCGATTCAACAAATTCAAATTGAAATTTCAACTAAGGAGGTGAGTATCCTGTTGCCATGCCATTACATAATGCCAAATACAAAGGACTAAAATGACTAAAAACGTATTAATCGTTTGTAAACGTTTATTAACGGCTGTTCAATTGGGAGGGGCTAGCTTCGCGCCGGGAAGGGGGGGATAGGATTCCTACAAAACCGATTCGACAAAATCAAATTGAAATTTCAACCATGGATGTTAATTCTTTTTCTAATACAACACTATTTTATTTATCCTTATACTATCGCTTCAGTATAATCCAGCCTAAATACCAATAAAACAATTGGTTTTATTCACTTTTTAATCTTTCGACTTTCATAAAGGGCAAGTGAATTCCATCATTAAATCGATCTATACAGAAAACAGTATCCATATACGCCTTCCCTACCCTATTTTTGTTACGGCACTATACTTCTCTGAGGAAATGATTAAGTATGTCTTTTCGATATCCATTGTATGGCTTTTCGCTTCAATAAATTATGTAAAGGCCCAATACCGATATACGGGAAAGGTGGTAAGTGTAAAAGGTTCATGCACATGGCTTATTCAAATAACGGAATCTGACGAGCCTCAATATTTAAATAAGCTTGTAGAGCCAACCGGAGAATTCCCCGAACACTTTCAACGTAAAAGACTAAAGCTTACATTCGAAATGCATCTGCTCCGTCAACCGATTCCAGAGGGCTGCAAGGCCAATTTTGTGGGCTCGATAATCGATCCTGCAAAAGTAAACTAAGCACTTATTAGAAGATTGGGTTTAAAATCGATAGCCGAAACTCAATCCTGCAGAGGGAATAAATGTTCCATCCTTTACCCATTGATCGGGATCGTGCACTTCAAAGAATGGAGATGCCGTGGCTCTGAAAATAAATCCATTTTTACCCAAATACCGGTATCCGATAACGGGATTTCCCAAATAGTACGTGCTTGTACCTCCAAATAATTCAATGGCAAACGTACGCACTGCATTGAATCCTAATTCCATTCTACCGCGTTGATCGCCCATACACACATTGATACCGGCAAGCGGCACCGCAGTTAAAAAAAGTGCCGAACCAGCACCCAATCGTCCATTAATCATTATCTGCCCTTTATGAAGGAGCGTACGTTCATAATTAATAGAAAGTAAAAATCCTGTTCCGCCCAATTCTCCATAAACGGCATTGTTACGCACTTTCTCACCCGATGTATTATCCGATTGCCCTGTACCATAAATACTACAAAGCAAAAATACAAGGGGCACTAAACGTAACATAAAAATTCCTTAAACCTGCAGTATTCCGGTCGAATATGTGCGTTCAATAGGAGCATGATTGGCCGCTTCAATTCCCATTGAAATAGCCTTGCGTGTTTCAAGTGGATCGATAATAGCATCAACCACCAAACGCGCGGCGCTGTAGTAAATAGATGTTGTAGCTTCGTAGTGCGAATATATTTTATTGTAAAGCGCCTTCTCTTCTTCGGATGTAATCGTTTTTCCTTTAGCTTTTAGCGCACTCACCTCGATCTGCAGCAATACTTTAGCTGCCTGTGCCCCACCCATCACGGCAATCTGCGCAGTAGGCCATGCCAGCATAAGCCTCGGATCATACGCTTTACCGCACATAGCATAATTTCCCGCTCCATAGCTATTGCCCACAACCACTGTAAATTTGGGAACTACACTATTGGCCATAGCATTAACCATTTTTGCACCGTCTTTAATAATGCCGCCATGTTCAGACCTCGAACCCACCATAAAACCGGTTACGTCCTGCAAAAATACCAAGGGTATTTTCTTCTGATTACAATTCATAATAAAGCGTGCCGCCTTATCAGCCGAATCGCTATAAATTACCCCACCAAACTGCATTTCGCCCTTCTTGCTTTTTACTACTTTTCGCTGGTTGGCCACAATACCTACTGCCCAGCCATCAATGCGCGCCAATCCACAAATAATACTCTGCCCGTATGTAGCCTTATATGATTCGAATTCAGAATTATCAACCAAACGGGCTATAACCTCCATCATATCATAAGGTTTTTCGCGCGTTTCGGGAATAATACCGTAGAGCTCCGAAGCATCCTTTAGAGGACTGGCAGGTTCAACACGGTCAAATCCCGCTTTAGTGTAATCGCCCACTTTATCGAATATGGAGCGAATTCGATTCAGGCAATCACTGTCGTTTTCGCACTTGTAATCGGTAACGCCACTAATTTCGCAATGCGTAGTGGCACCGCCTAATGTTTCATTATCGATATCCTCTCCAATGGCGGCTTTTACCAGATAAGAACCCGCAAGAAAAATGGTTCCGGTATCTTTTACAATTAACGCTTCATCGCTCATAATGGGCAAATACGCGCCTCCAGCTACGCAACTGCCCATAACAGCGGCAATCTGTAGAATTCCCATCGACGACATTATTGCATTATTCCTGAAAATACGCCCAAAATGCTCCTTATCCGGAAAAATTTCGTCCTGCATCGGCAAATAAACTCCGGCACTGTCCACTAAATACACAATGGGCAATTTATTTTCGATAGCGATTTCCTGTGCCCGAAGATTTTTCTTGCCCGTAATGGGAAACCAGGCTCCCGCTTTAACGGTAGCATCGTTAGCTACCACAATACATTGCCGACCTTTGATATAACCAATTATCACCACTACGCCACCCGACGGACAACCGCCGTGTTCGGCATACATGCCATCGCCGGCAAAAGCTCCAACTTCTAGTTGAGGTTTATTGGCATCAAGAAGATATTCAATGCGCTCGCGGGCTGTCATTTTACCGCGGGCGTGCTCTTTTTCAATACGGCTTTTTCCACCACCCTGCTTCACTTTTTCAAGCTTCTGGTTCATCGCTGAAATAAGCAATCGCATCTTATCTTCATTTCGGTTGAATTCTAACTTTTGATCCATTGAATTGTATAATTACTGGGTGGTGTATTTAATTTTAAAGCCGATGAAATTGTTTCTACATTATTGATGAGTAAATGCCTGCAAATGGTGACACAGCACTTCGAGCCCCTTACGAAACGAACGATTATTGGTAACGATAACATCCGCATCATCTCTAAACGGCCTCAAATAGGTATGATAGGATGGCATAACATGGTTATTCCATTGATACAAAACGCTTTCGTGACCATAACCTCGTTCATCGAGATCGCGCTTTAATCTGCGTTGCAGCTTCAGTTCATCACGCGCATCGATGTAAACCTTTAAATCAAGTAAGTCACGAATTTCCTCATAATAGAAGATGAACAAACCCTCCATTATTATGATGGGTGCAGGCTTCAAAATGATTTCAGTACTTTGCTTACCTGCATTATTAAAGGTGTATTCATTAATACTGACTTCATGTCCATTAATTAGGCTTACCAGATCATTATGAAAGGCTTTACGGTTAATGGATTCGGGTAAATCGAAATTAATTTCGCCGTTTTCGTCTTTTTGCTGAAGCTCCTTAGGTTTATAGTAATTGTCCTGTGAAACGATACATAGAGCATCTTCAGGAAATGCGCTTCGAAGTTCTCTTAAAAACGATGTTTTTCCGGATGCGCTGCCTCCCGAAATCCCAATAATATAGGGGCTCTTTTTCATGCGCAGGCAAAGGTATGGTTTTACCAATTATTCCATACGCATGAATAGAAATTACTCTTGCAGTAAATCGCGCATTCGGTCAAATCCATCGAACTTGATTACCTTAGCGGCCGCATGATTGAAACCGTTGACAAAAACACGCTACACCGTGCCTTTGGCCTAATGGCACGGGCTAAAGCAATGACCGAATTGTACGAAGCACAATTTAAAATTGTGTCAAAATACGTGCATGCTACTTCAAGAGGCCATGAAGCCATTCAACTTGCTGTTTCTATGCAGCTTAAACCACAGGATTTTGCATTTCCATATTATCGTGATGATGCATTTTTACTGGGCATTGGCATGCAACCCTACGACCTTATGCTACAGCTTTTGGCCAAACGTGATGATCCATTCTCGGGAGGCCGCACGTATTACAGCCACCCCAGTTTGCGCGACGACGACAAACCTAAAATTCCGCATCAGAGTTCGGCTACGGGGATGCAGGCCATTCCGGCCACCGGAGCTGCGATGGGCTTTAAATACCGTGAGCTTACAGGATTGAGTAATCTCGAAAGTGCTGAGGCTCCTATTGTTCTTTGTTCGCTTGGCGATGCCTCGGTAACCGAGGGCGAAATTGCAGAAGCATTCCAAATGGCCGTTCTAAAGCAATTGCCCATTGTTTATCTGGTACAGGATAACGGTTGGGATATTTCGGCCAGTGCCGCCGAAATACGCGCGCAGAATGCCGTGGAATATGCACAAGGATTTAAAGGACTTGAAGCGGTAAGTATTGATGGCAGTAATTTCATTGAATCCTACATTACTGCAGCTAAAATTATAGACACTGCGCGTCACGAACGACGTCCGTTTTTGCTCCATGCCAAAGTACCGCTGCTTAACCACCATACATCGGGCGTGCGCATGGAATGGTACCGCGACGATTTGGAGGAAGCAAAAAGCAGAGACCCCTATCCCGTACTTATAGCTCAAATGCGCGAAGCGGGATTTGATCAGTCAGAGATTGAACGCATGGAACAGGATGCCCGTGATGCCGTGCAAAAAGATTTTGAAAAGGCCTTGCAGGCAGCCGATCCCCAACCGGATGATTTATTTACGCATGATTTTGCCCCAACACCCATAATGGAGGAAACCGGCGATCGAAATCCCCAACGCGACGATAAAGTGGTGATGGTAGATTGTGCCCTATTCGCCGTTGAAGAACTTATGCGTAAACATCCCGAATGTTTGCTATATGGACAGGATGTGGGTGCACGTTTAGGTGGCGTATTTAGAGAAGCGGCAACCCTTGCTCAAAAATTTGGCGACAACCGTGTATTTAACACGCCCATACAGGAAGCATTTATTGTTGGATCAACAGTGGGTATGTCGGCAGTGGGACTAAAGGCCATTGTTGAAGTACAGTTTGCCGATTATATCTGGCCTGGCCTTAACCAGTTATTTACAGAGGTGGCTCGTTCCTGCTACTTAACAAACGGAAAATGGCCTGTAAGTATGATATTGCGTGTTCCCATTGGCGCTTACGGCAGTGGAGGGCCTTACCATTCATCATCAGTTGAAACGGTTTTAACTGCCATTCGAGGAATTAAAATAGTATATCCGAGTAATGGAGCCGATTTGAAAGGACTTATAAAAGCAGCCTATTACGATCCCAATCCTGTAGTGATATTGGAACATAAAGGATTATACTGGTCAAAAGTAAAAGGCACTGAAGAAGCACGCAGCTACGAGCCTTCTGAGGATTATATTCTCCCATTGGGTAAGGCGCGCAAAGTTCAGGAAATTGAAGAACAAGCGGCCACTTCAACCTTAACGGTAATCACCTACGGCATGGGCGTGCATTGGGCATTAAATGCGTCAAAAACACTAAAAGACCGAGTTGAAATTATTGATTTGCGCACACTGTATCCCCTGGATGAGGACAGCATTCTGCAATCGGTTCGAAAGTGTAAAAAATGCATAGTACTCACCGAGGAATCTGTGAACAATTCGTTTGCTCGCAGCCTTGCCGGTTGGATTCAAGAACAGTGCTTTGAATTTTTGGATGGACCGGTAAGAACCCTTGGAAGTGAAAATTTGCCGGCCATTCCGCTCAACTCAACCTTAGAGCAAACCATGATTCCCAATGCCGAAAAAGTGCATCAGGCAATTCTTGACCTACTGGCTTATTAAAAATTTATAAAACACGATGTTTTACTTGCTGCTTAGTGTTTTAAGTTCCTCGGCCATTATGGTGGTATTTAAGATATTCGAACGGTTTCGAATTAAGACTGCAGATGCGATTGTAGTGAATTATGCCGTTGCAACCCTTTTGAGTTTCGGATTCGACCGTTCAGGCATACCCATCCTGAATTCATACACCTACCCCTGGTTTCCTCATGCTCTTTGCATGGGTATTTTGTTCATTACCCTATTTAATGTAATCGGAACCAGTACCCAAAAAATGGGAATTTCAGTAACAACGGTTGCCAATAAAATGTCGCTAGTAATACCGGTGTTATTTGCCGTTTGGATATTGAATGAAAATCTGAAATTGTATAAAACCATTGGGTTAGTTTGCGCCGCTCTGGCCGTTCTATTAAGTTCATACAAAGACTCGAAGACGCTGGGCGAAAAAAAGTATCTCTATTACCCTCTTATTGTTTTTTTGGGCAGTGGCACCATAGATGCCTATTTTAAGTTTAATGAAGAATTTACATTGGGCAATAATGGACTGGAGCCGTTTACGGGTTGGATTTTTTTTACGGCTGGCATTATTGGCATCTCTTACTGGCTGTTTCGCTATTTCAAAACCAAACAACTGCCGGAACGCAATGTTATTTGGGCCGGAATATTATTGGGAATTCCCAATTATTTTTCGGTGTATTTTCTGCTGAAAGCTTTATCCATTCCCAATTTGGAGAGTTCTGTAGTGATTCCGGTAAACAATTTGGGAGTTGTGGCACTGGGGGCTTTGGCAGGCCTTTTTTTCTTCGGTGAACGCCCTAATAAATTCAATATAATTGGACTTTTTCTTTGCTTTGTGGCTATAGTATTTATTGGAATGTCGGACTATCTGCCTTTTTGATACATGCCTGCAGACGTTTACAGGGGATTAGAGGCTGCCGGACAAGGAATATTTCGAAATAAAGGCAGTAAGTTTATTGGTTTGGCGCGGACGTTAAACCATGAAAGTGAATTAAAGATTATTCTGCAGGACATTAAAAAACTGCATCCTACCGCACGGCATTTTTGCTATGCCTACCGAATTAACCCCCTCGAGGAACGTTGGCGAGCGAATGACGACGGCGAACCATCATCAAGTGCTGGCAGGCCCATTTACAATCAAATACGTTCGGCAGAATTATTCAACACTTTGGTTGTAGTTGTGAGGTATTTCGGGGGAACTCTGCTCGGAATTCCCGGCTTAATTCAAGCTTACGGTGAGGCAGCAAAAATGGCGCTTGAAGATGCCGGATCAACCCTCAAAACCATTACGGTGCAGCTGAGGGTGCAATGTCCATACCCTGCCTCAGGCGAATTGATGCTTCGATTGAAAATGCTTCAAGTTGACTTTCGCACCGATACTGATGCACATTATTTTTCTGTACTTACAGCAGTACCGCTTAGTGCTGCAGAAGTATTAACAGCAGAATGCCGTTCAAAAGGCTGGATTGTTGAAAGCTTGCATGAACAGGCATAAGTTTTTAGGCATGCTTTGAGTATATTGCCGCATCATTTGAAGCATGTATATCCTAAAAATAAAGGGAAAAGCTAAAATTCCCGACTACATCCAAATTCGTGATAATGATTTCACCCTAAAGGCCTATTTCAGGGTGGACCGCCCCGAAAAATCGCTCGAAAAAATAGGGCTTGGCGATCGCAAGGAAGAACTATTGAAATTAATCGAAGAAATTCCGTTCGGTAAAGTCATAAAAATAGATTGATCCATGAGTCAGGCAATCATTATTTCAATTAAAGACGTATCCATTTTTCAAGGCGATAACCTTGTTTTGGACCATCTGAATTTGGATATCCGAAAAGGTGAATTTGTCTATCTGATTGGGAAAACCGGTTCGGGAAAGAGCAGCTTCATGCAAACTTTATATGCCGATTTGCCTCTAAAAAAAGGAGAAATCGAAATTGTAGGTTATTCGTTAAGTAACATCAGAAATAAAGAAATTCCCCTGCTGAGACGCAAGCTGGGAATTATTTTTCAAGACTTTCAGTTATTAATGGATCGGAGTGTAGAGGAAAATCTGCGTTTTGTTCTGAAATCCACCGGTTGGAAATCCACTACCGATATGGACACTCGTATCGACGAGGTGTTGCATAAAACGGGACTATCCACTAAAAAGCATAAACTGCCGCATCAATTATCGGGTGGTGAGCAGCAAAGACTGGGCATATCGCGGGCACTGATAAACAATCCCGAAATTATAATTGCCGATGAACCATCAGGAAATTTAGACCCTGAAACCACTGCCGAAATTCTGCAACTGCTGCTTGATATCGCGTCAAGCGGCTGCGCTGTTTTAGTAGCCACGCACGATCTAACCCTTTTTGAGCTGCACCGTGCACGCACATTAAAATGTGATGGCGGCACTATCATTGACTCTGACTTACTGTAACTTTGACTTTATCCATTCTGATTCCGGTTTACAACTACCCGGTGGAGAACCTGGTTAACGAATTGGTGCAACAATGCCGCAGCAATTCTGTTGACTTTGAAATTTTGCTGCTCGATGATGGCTCGCAAAACTACCTTTCAGAAAACGAATCGCTCGCAGTGCAATTCAGTGAAGTTACCTTTAAAAGAAACAATCAAAACCAAGGGCGATCAGCCAGTAGAAACGCATTGTTTAAACTGGCTAAAGGCGATTGGATCTGGTTTCTCGATTGCGATGTTCAGGTGCATCAAAACGCTAAGCTGGTTCAACATTATTTAACCGTATGTAAGCCTTCAAAACTTATCAGCGGCGGGAGGATATATTCCTATCAAAAGCCTGAAGATGATGCATTTTACCTTCACTGGCTATGGGGATCAAAACGGGAATTAATAGAGCCATCGGATAGAATGAAAGATCCTGTTAATGCCTTTTTGAGCAATAATTTTTGGATGTATCGCGAAACGCTAAATCGAATAGCGTTTAATACCGATTTGAAAGGATACGGATATGAGGACACGCTGTTTGCTGCAGAGTGCAGGAACGCGGGAATAGAAATTGAACACATCAAAAATCCAGTATTACATGAAGGACTTGACCG
>JBILCR010000352.1:0-2977 GCA_044353055.1 Flavobacteriales bacterium | reverse complement strand
CCGGCAAGCTTTTGAAGGCATGAACGACGACCTCAACACCGCAGTAGCATTAGCTGGATTGTTTGAATTGCTGAAAGTAATTAACTCCCTTCGCAGCGCACAAATTGCTTGGGAAAGCATTGCAGTGAGCGATTTCGAAAAACTAAAATCGACCTATGTTTTGTTTGTCGAAACCATTTTAGGTTTGCACGAAGAGCCCGGTAAAACCAATCAACCCTTTCACACCATGATGGAAACCGTGCTCGAAGCCTACCGCAATGCCAAGGAGCGGAAAGACTACGCGCTGGTGGATGCCATTCGCGCCAATGTGAAAAAAGAAGGCATTGTAATTCGCGATGCCAAAACCGGAATAAGCTGGGATTATGAAGAATAAATTTCTGTTTCAACCGATAGTGGCCACGCTTATCGTGGTGATGGCTTCCTGTGGAGGCGGCACTGAACAACCTAGCCCGGAAACCAAACCTGCCGAAAAGCTGGTTAAAGTTCCTTTACCTGCCTTCAATAGCGACTCGGCCTATGTTTACACCGAGAAACAAGTAGCGTTTGGTCCGCGGGTGCCCAATACAGAGGCACACGTAAAATGCGGTGATTATCTGATTGCTGAACTTAAGCGCCACGGAGCCGAAGTGATTGTGCAGGAAGGTGCAGCTACGGCCTACACCGGCGAGTCGTTGAAATTTAGAAACATCGTGGGCCGGGTAAATCCCGAACTTAAGCAACGCATCATGATTAGTTGCCACTGGGACACGCGGCCGTTTAGCGATCAGGATGCCGAAAAACCAAAAGAACGCTTCGACGGAGCCGTTGATGGCGCCGCAAGTGCGGGCATTATGCTCGAGCTGGCGCGTGTGCTCAAAGCAAATCCGGCTCCAGTTGGGCTCGATTTGGTATTTTTCGATGCCGAAGATTATGGCAGCCCAACTACGGCAAACAGTTATTGTTTAGGTTCTCAGTATTTTGCCGCCAAACCACCCATTAAGGAAAACATGCCGGCATTTGGCATCAACCTCGACATGGTAGCGGCTGCCGGCGCACAATTTCACCGCGAAGGCTATTCGATGGAATATGCATCGGGCACGGTGATGCGCGTGTGGAGCATTGCCGAAGAATTGGGGTACGCACAATCGTTCGTTCAGCAAAACACCAATCCCATCACCGACGATCATTACTACATCAACTCCATACTAGGCATTCCTACCATCGACATCATCCAACATGACCCCAACAGCCAAACCGGCTTTGGCACTTACTGGCATACGCAAAACGACAATATGAAAGCGGTGGATAAAACTACTTTGCAGATGATTGGAAGGGTGATGCTGGGCGTGGTGTTTTCGGAAAATGCAGGAGTTTAAAGAAGTGGTAGCTCAGGTCAATTGTTAAGACGGCTCATTTAATTTGGTGTTCGACCGAATTTACGCTTACTTACATTCCATAAACACATCAATTAACGAATGGATTTTTACATTTCCGCACTCACGCTTGCGTTGGCCACTTCAATGTTGGCCTGGGGCGTATATCTCTCGGTGCGTATTTTTAATCTGCCCGATATTACCACCGACGGCAGCTACACCCTTTCGGCAGCTATAACCGCAGTGTGCCTTTTAACGGGAATGCCCTGGTACTTTTCCATTTTATGCGGCATCATTGCAGGAGCTGCGGCCGGTGCGTTAACCGGTGCTATTCATACATTTTTAGGAATTAACGCTTTACTTGCCGGCATTTTAGTAATGACGGCTTTGTACTCTGTAAATCTTAGCGTGATGAGCCGTTCCAATTTACCGCTATCGGCCGATTGCGACTCGGTTTTTTCTTCATTAGCAATAAGTGAAGATTTATATGTAAACGAGTTTATGGTGGTTTCGCTGTTTGCTTCAGCCAGCATGGCCTTGTTGTTTTGGTTTTTAAAAACAGATTTTGGCTTGGCATTGCGGGCCACCGGTCAATCGGAAGCCATGGCAGCATCCATGGGCATCAACACACGCGCTATGAAAATTATAGGGCTGGCTATTGCCAATGGATTTACGGCCTTCTCGGCGGCACTGGTATGTCAAATGCAACAATTTGCGGATATCAATATGGGTATTGGTATTGTTATTTTAGGACTTGGATCGGTAATGATGGGCGATAGTCTTCAGAAGTTGTTTGGCTTGAATGCTTTGGTTTTGCAACTGCTTTTAGTGCTTGTGGGCTGCCTTATTTTTAGGCTCATTATGGCATATACGCTCGCTTCGGGAGTTGATCCGAATTGGATGAAATTGTTTAATGCACTCATTGTGCTTGCATTTGTTTCGCTTCCGGTGCTTCGCAAAAAATGGAAAATAAGATGATGCGTGTTTCTAACCTATCGGTAACGTTTAATCGAGGCTCAGAACAAGAGTTTAAAGCATTAAACCAATTGAGTTTCGATATCCCCGAAGGCGAATTTGTTTTCCTTTTGGGAGCCAATGGATCCGGCAAATCAACCTTGCTCAATACTATTGCAGGCAATGTTCGACCCGATAAGGGAGAGGCCATAATAGAGCTAAACGGTAAAAATATTACGCAGCAGTCGCTGCACAAGCGAGCATTGCGCATTGCACGTGTTTTTCAGCAGCCCTCCGATGGTATTGCGGGCGAATTGTCCATACTCGAAAACTTTAGGCTTGCTGCCCTTCGAAGCCAAAATAAAAGCCTGAAAATTGGCACAGGCGCTGCCTTTAAAAAGGAAGTACGCGAAAAGATTGCCGTTTTAAACATGAATCTTGAAGACAAACTCGATCGGGAGGCGGGTTCGTTTTCGGGAGGTCAGCGGCAGGCCTTATCCTTACTTATGGCAACGTATGTTAAACCCGAACTATTACTGCTCGACGAACCCACCGCAGCTTTAGACCCCCGATCGGCCGAAACCGTTTTTCGTTTAGCCTGCAGCATTATTGAGCAGCAGCAACTAACTGCCATAATGGTAACCCACGACCTGCGCCACTGCATTAAAGCG
>JBILCR010000353.1:0-2977 GCA_044353055.1 Flavobacteriales bacterium | reverse complement strand
ATCTGTTACCAATTTAAACGTTCCCCATTTTGTAGTTTGAATCGTAAACCAACCCTTATTATGCTCAGGCACGGTGTACTCATTTTCAGAGCCTGCACTACGTACCATAATTGTTTTGGATAAATCTGTCCCCAACAAATTCGCGTCCTTTATTTCAACGCGTACCGGAGCATTTAGAGGAATATATTTTGAACCTATCTGAAACACTCCTGCTTTAATTTTTTTGATGGCGATTTTCTGCGAACCAAATAAACTCCAGCGCTGAGTTATAAGTCGAGCCTCATCCTTAATTTCGATCGTATCTTCTTCGAATGCGTTGGCCATGAAACAGTCGCTGCAATTATTGGCAAGGACCGCGCTATCAGGCGGCAATGCACTGCCCTGAACCCAGAAATCGCTACGGGTTTCATTTCCAGAAAAGTCGCTAATAATTAAACTAATAGCATATTTCCGATCTTCATTAAAAAAGAAATATCCGCCATTCTCTTGATGTTTGTAAATGCTCACCGGGTTGTTCTCGGGCACTATACATTGATGTACTTTTTCATTGTGGTCGAGCTTATGACCATAATTCATGTATACATTAACCGATCGGGTGTCGTCGAATGCGAAACGATCAACCTGAGAACGAAAAATGGTAACACTGTCCACCATAAGCGTCATACCATAAATTCCGGTACGCTTTGCCTGATTGCCCAATTGATCGGTAGCATTGAATCCAAAGCCTACCCAACCTGAAAGTTTTGGCAAACCGGACTTAGTATTTTGTTCGGTTGTACGTTTCTTTTTGTCATAAACAAACGGCACCGCACTTAACGTTGTTTTACCATTTACAGTGCCACTGCCGGGCTTGGGGATGCTGTACACCGAATGGACTAATGGACTTACCTTATCATCGGGTCCATAGCCAAAAAAGAACGGGTGCAAGGTTTCCTCAAAATAGCGATCGCGTACCTCATAGTGCAAATGAGGACCCGACGAATTGCCTGTATTTCCGCTCCAGGCAATAAACTCACCTTTCTTGACGGGAAACTGGGTAGAATCGGGAAAAAGTTCTATTTCATAAGTACTGTCGCGCATCTGATGTTCAGAGACAAATGCTTCGAGCGAATCAGAAAAGGTGGAAAGATGCGCATACACCGTGGTAAAACCCTGCGCATGACTGAGGTAAATAACCTTGCCATAGCCCCGCAACGAAACCTTTATGCGGCTCACCCATCCATCCGCTGCGGCAAATACTTCAATGGATTTCCCATCGGTTGAAAGGTCCAAACCCGAATGGAAATGATGGGGTCGGATTTCGCCAAAGCCCGAAGTGATATACAGCGGTTCTTTCAATGGAGGGCCAAACAAATTGGCATTGGGAAAAGACTGCGCCCAAGAGAACTGGACAAACAGCAAGATAAATAGAAACGAAAGCGGAATAGACTGAACGTTCAACGATTAACTATTGGATGTGCAAATTATTATCAAAAAGCCGTATTACGAGTAAATATTTAAATAATTTTGCTGCGAATTTATTAGGTATTTAAGTTTCAAATACATGGGATCAAGCTTTACGGAAAAGATACGGCAAATGGAGCATATGTATGCTGTTTTGCTCGAAGAACGTGAAGAGTTTCTTGAGCGTTTGAAACAATTAAAGCACCAAAATGATTCGTTAACTCAAACTATCAACCAACAAGCGGAGAAAATTCAATTGTTGGATAAACATTCTGAACCTCATAGTGCTTCAAATGCCAATAACAAAATTGTGGAGTACAAGGTCCAGAAAGAAAAAATCAATACACTCATTCAGGAAATCGACCAATGCCTTATGTTGGTTGGCCAATGAACGTAATTTATGAACGAAACACTCACCCATATTGCACTTGCAGGCCGCACCTATCCGCTCAAGCTCAATGAGCAAGATGCGCAAATTGCCCAGCAAGCCGCATTAAAGGTCAACGAAAAGCTTAAGGCCTTTGAGCAGCAATATGGAGTACGCGATGTTCAAGATTTGTTTGCCATGGTTTCGCTTCAACTCGCCAGCGATATAGTTGTATCTGAAAAGCAAAGGTTAGATTCCGAGAATGAATTTAATAGGGTACTCAACGATGTTTCGGCAAAATTTGAGGCCCGTAATGTTTGATTTTTTAAGCATGTTTATCCGATTTTTCAATTTTTCTTCACTTAATGAAGAAAAGAAAAAATGGAAATAGCAATTTATGCCATACTGGCTTTAGCCGGTTTAGGAGGTGGATATGCCATCGCAGCCACTGCATTGAGAAAATCAATTGAAAAAAAGAGCGAGAACTTGCTTAAAGAGGCCGAATCGAAGGCTGAACTGATTAAAAATGAACGCATGCTGCAGGCAAAAGAAAAATTTTTGCAGCTAAAAGCAGAGCACGAAAAGAACATTCAGGCACGGAATCAGGAAATAGCGCAAAGCGAGAACCGGGCCAAGCAAAAGGAAAGTACATTAAGCCAAAGGCTGGAAGAAACCAAACGAAAGCAGGCCGAGTTAGACGCTGCTAAAGAAAATCTTAAAACCCAGCATGAAGCCATAAGCCGCAAGCAAGGCGAAATTGAAAAGCTTCACCGCAAACAGGTTGAACAGCTCGAAACTATTGCCGGAATGAAAGCCGAAGATGCCAAGGCTCAGCTGGTAGAAGCGTTGAAAAGTGAGGCCAGCACCGAGGCAGCTTCGCATATAAAAGACATTATGGAGGAGGCCAAGCTCACGGCCAACAAAGAAGCTAAACGTATTGTAATTCAAACCATACAGCGTGTAGCTACCGAGCATGCCGTCGAAAATTCAGTATCCGTTTTCAATATTGAAAACGACGAAGTAAAAGGACGTATTATTGGACGTGAAGGCCGAAACATACGCGCTATTGAAGCGGCTACCGGTGTAGAAATTATTGTGGACGACACCCCCGAAGCCATTATATTAAGTTGCTTTGATCCGGTACGTCGCGAAATTGCGCGCCTGGCC
>JBILCR010000351.1:0-2988 GCA_044353055.1 Flavobacteriales bacterium | reverse complement strand
AACCCCAGGAGTTCTCGAAAATGGCGATGGACTTTGGACAATCGACAATTACCTTGCAACCAACGAAAGTGGTTTTTCTGCCATTCCGGGCGGTGGACGAATGAGCAATGGAACCTATACCGGACTTAACCAATCGGCATGGTTTGGTGTTAGCTCGGAGAATACAAGCACTACATTCTGGAGGCGTTACCTCGAAAACCTTTCGGGGGGCGTAACCCGCTCAAGCGTTAATAAACGCACCGGCTGTTCTATACGTTGTGTGCAGGATTAATTAAATGTCATTAATAATCCAACAACAACATAACCCACATTTATTTTCAGATTAAATAAATGTTTGTCAAGTCTTTAATAGCTATTCTAATTAGTAATATTGGTTTTTGGGGAGCACTTTATTCCCAAACCGCCATACAGGCCGACGTGCAACACGGGTATATCTTACCCGAGTATTCAAACATGCAGTATTTAATAAACGCGCCTGCTCAAGGATTTACATTAAGCTATGTTCATAAAACCGAAGGCAAAAATTTTTGGGAACGCATTTATGGCTATCCCGAAATGGGCTTGAGCATGTTTTATTCAAGCCTAGGAAATAATGAAGTTAACGGATACGAATGTGCTGCAGTGCCCTTTATTCGATTTAAAATAATGGGAAACGAAAAACTATCGATGTTTCATCAAATGGGATTGGGACTGAGCTATGTAAGCAAAAAGTTTGATCTCGAAACCAATTATCAAAACATCACAACAGGTTCGCACATCAACCTCCATTTTACCATGCGAAGTGGAATTAAACTTCGCCTCAGTAATAATTTGACGAGCATTGGTGGCCTGTCGTTCGACCATTTTTCCAACGGCAATACCTTCGAACCTAATTTGGGTTTAAACACTTTTGCCGTCTTTGCCGGACTTAACTACACCATTAAAACGGCAAAAACGCGGGAAATTCCCGAAATACCTATCCTGAATAAAAAGTGGACCCCAAGCATAAGCATTCGTTTTGGAGGCAAGCGAGCCAGAGCCTTGGTAGATGAATATTTCAACACATTTTCGGCAACATACGCCCTAAGCCGAAATTTTAAGCATTGGTTTCATATGGGCGCTGGAATTGATATGTTTTACGATGCATCAACTCGGGCCGAAATGGAAGCTGCACAATCGGGCCCTTATCTGCCCCGATATGATTTTCAAACAGGATTGCACCTTGAGCAAACATTTGTTTATAACGCATTTAGCTTCACGCTGCAAGAAGGAGTGTATTTGGGACTAAAATATAAAGTTAAAAATAGGCCTATTTATACCCGCGGCTTACTAAAATATACATTTAGCAGGCATTTGTCGGCAAGCTTTGCCATGAAATCGCATTTTCATATTCTCGACTTTCCCGAACTTGGTTTTGATTTCAGATGGTAAAATTCATTTCATATAAATGTTTTTGGGAAGCGTTGATTTTCCTTTCGTTATTCGTTTTTGCTTCTTGCACTAAGGATGAAGTAATTACGGGCGAAGAGATAATCACCCCCGCATTTTCGGAAATTGTGTTGAGCAGTTCGTTTGATGTGGTTATCACGCAGGATACTACTTTCAGCATTCGTTTTGAAGCGGCTGAGGTTTTCTTTGGTGCATTACAATACGAGGTAAAAGAGGGAGTGCTTTATGTCTATTCTGAAAAATCGCCACGCTGGCGCAATCCCGAAGCAGCTAAACCCAAGGTGTATATCACATCAAACCGACCCAAACTTATAAAAGCCCTGGAAACGTGTAACATAACAAGCACAAATCCAATTATATCCAACGAATTTGGACTTATTATGGCCTCAAAACTTAACTATGCCAATTTGGAGCTTGATTGCAAGGTATTTTACTATTGGAATAACCACCCTTGTGGAGGCCGTATTCGTTTATGGGGCCAGACCGAACAACTTAAAATTTGGAATTATGCCATCATGGCCGTCGACGCTTCGGAATGCGAGAGTGATTATGCCTTGGTCGAAAATCATTCAAAAGGAATAGTGAGCGTATGGACTAATGAAAAATTTGAATATCGATTATCGGGATCTGGAAATATAGAACTTAAAGGCAATCCACCCATACTTAACGAAATTACTCCTGCTGACGGAAGCGGCCAATTAATAAAAATAGATTAAGATTCTTAATGGATTTAAATTGCTCATTTTAAGTAATTTATTTGCTTGATTGGAGCAAACACTATTTATAAATTTTAAGCCCTGCACCTATTCAAGTATTTTTTTGATCGTTATAAACGGGTTCCCATTCGCAGTATTTGCGCAGAGAATATGCTACAAGGCGAAAAGCTTCAATAATGTAAAGGGCTTATACTGGCTGCAACGCTCCTCCCCAAAAATACCAAGAACATATAAATATCATATTCAATTCGAATGAAAAGGCTTGAACCAAGAAGAGAATCAGGGATTATTGCAATCCATTAAAAATGCACAAGCAGGCTGAAGCTTGTTGGTCATTTGCTCTGGGGGCCTCCAACCTCCTCCCCGAGTTCAAGATACAAAACAGCTATAGTTAAAGTCGTTTCAAAATATCAAAACGGATAATTCTTTCAAACACTCATGTTCATTTCCCGGTTCGTAAAACTTACTTGCCGTGGCGATAACAATTTTCGAACTTTATACTGGGCGGGGACAGCTGGCTCCCTCAGCAATAAGATACCTTATCTTCAACGTCTATGAAATGTATGTAAGCCAAAAATAAACGATACTATACATGAATCCGTTGATTACCCAATCCCAAAAAACTATTTTTTCAGCCCTATTCACCACTACCGTTGTTTGCTTGGTGTATTAGAAAACAGGCCCTTAACTATTCACGAATCCATTATTTACACGATCTAAAAACTCATTGTCCCACACAATACAATACTTCTGATTACCCCTATTTCAGTAGGTTTTCCAAAGGCCATTCTTATGCATCCGGTGGTCCAAACCATTCCTCTATATCGCGTCGTTCTTTTTTGGT
>JBILCR010000035.1:0-10340 GCA_044353055.1 Flavobacteriales bacterium | reverse complement strand
AGATTTACCGAAGGACTTGGACGCAGGCATTACCATGGAATCGAACATTATGTTTTACACGCCCGCGAGCATGCCGTTACGTTCTACGAAAAGAACGGCTATCAGGTGGTAGAACCCTCCTATCTGCTGTTCGATAGTATTCAACATTATCTGATGATTAAAGCTGTTTAAGTTTTTTTAATTTTAAATTAAACTCTTTCCAAAAAATTTGCTCTCTTTGTTAAATCCATAAAACTTTAAACTATGAAAGCCTATTTTGTTATCGTCTTTATGAGTGCATTTATGCTCTCCGCTGTTGCTCAGCAAGTTGAAAAACAAACACCTACCCCTCAGAGCGTAAGCGTAAAAAAAGCCAATTTATCTCCCGAAGAACGGGCAGTGCGTCAACTAAGAAAAATGTCGGGGCCGGCAATGCTTAAAAAAGAACAGATGGAACCGGTTAAAGCTGTTTTATTAGCTCGCGAACAAGAGAAAGAACGCATTAAAAATGCAGAAATTCCCGACAAGAAGGCACTTAAGCAACTAAACGAAAAATCGGAAACACAGCTTAAAGCCATCTTAAGTGAGGAACAATGGAAAAGCTGGGAAAAATGGCGCGAAGAACAAAAAGCCCGTAAATCAAACAGCCCATCTATCGAAGATCAGGACTAAGAGTTATCAACCATTGGCTTAATCATCGGCAAATTCTAAAATTTTTGTTCGATTTTTGTATGCCCATGGAGATGAATAATACGCATACGGAATTTAACTCTATCTACCCGCTTAAAGTACTCGAAAATACGGGGCTTTTAAGCGGTTTTTTTTATTTAATACTTTCTGCCTTATTTCCGGTTGTTCTGAATGGGCAACTTCAAAAAATTAGAGTAGAACGTGTTGGTCCTAATCAACAGCTCTACACCTATGAAGGCATGACAAATGAACGCGGAGAAATAATCATTCCGGCCGTTTATGATTACATATGGGATTTTGGATTAGATACCATAACACTGGCGCGACGTCAGGTAGTATCCAATCCATCAGAAAGTACATTTAAATACGAACTCGTTACAAGCGGAGGGTATCAATACCTCGAATTTCCTGAAAACCTCCTTCCCTCTCCTCCCTCCGAAAAAATCTACCGAATTTTTGATACCCAAAAAGAGTTATATGCTTACTGGGATTTCAAGGGTAAAGAGATAACACGTTTTCGATATTCTGATGCACTCGACTTTACCGAAGGTTTGGCTGCAGTGCTCGATCCTTATAAAGGTTATTGGGGTTATATTAATACCAAAGGAGATTTTGAGATTAGAGCCACTTTTGATGCCGCATTTCCGTTTTCAGAAGGTTACTCCGTAGTATATGATACCGACCGCTTTTATTATTGCGATAAGAAAGGATTGTTAAATCCAATTCGTGAACAGTATTCCATGATTTATCCCGTTAAAGAAGGAAAATCGGTAGTGTTGCGTGATTCATTATACGGGATTGTTGATACCAATGGTCTTGAAATTTTAAAGCCTCAATACCGATTTATCGATAACTTTTTAAATGGTAGGGCTGTGTTCATGAAAGACAATAAAGTGGGCATGCTCGACGCAAAAGGCAATGTGGTTATTGAAAATCGCTACGAGGAAATATACCGCTTCGATCAGGAACATTATCTCATCGTTTTAAACGGTATGATGGGCTTGATAAATTTGAACGGCGAAACCATAATTCCGGCCCGTTATTCTGAAATTGGATTTTATAGCGAAGGCCTAGCACCCGTAAAACTAGCAGGTAAATGGGGCTTTGTAGATCATAAAGGTGCGGAAATCATACCCTGCAGCTTCGAAAAAATTGAATCTGGTTTTAAAGATGGTAAAGCCATCGTGAGACCGGCTGACCAATGGTATCTGGTACATAAATCAGATACGTTGATTTTACCTTCTTATGAAGAAATTCTTCCTTTTTATGGGTATTCGGCCGCAGTGCGCAAAAACAATTTATGGGGCTTTATAAATGCCTTGGGCGAAGAAACCATAGAACCCCAGTTTACCGAACTTATATTTTCAAAAGGTGGACTATGTTTTGGGGGTAAAACAAACAGTAAAGGCATGCTTCGTTATGCATTAATTAACGTTTATGGGAAACAAGTTACGGATGCCAAATACAGCGATATTGTTAGATTTACCGAAGGGTTTGCCGCAGTTAAGGATAGTTTAAGCTGGGGATTCATTGACGGTAACGGCATTGAAATTTCGCGACCCCAATACGACGAAGTTCGTAACTTTTCAGCAGGACGCGCTGCCGTGCGTAAAAACAAACAATGGGCCTTCATTAATGCAAAAGGCATTGAAACGATTTCTATGTTTCAGAATTTTCCTGATCTCTCCGAAACTCTTGTTCAACCTGCATCGGCAAAAGATTCAATAAACGCTATTCGTGAAGTATTTCCGCTTTATTTAATCGAAGTAGTGGGCGATTTCGAAGGATCGTGGGCATCGGTTGAAGACCTTACGCTCGCCAACGACGGCAGTGCGGCACTGTGCATGAATAAAACCGGAAAAATTAACCCCCAAGCAGAATGTAATCCATTTCAGCGCTATGCCGATGCATTTATTCCTGATTTGGAAGAGAATAAGTCGATTTCCGTTTTAAAACTTCCAGGATCTACTTATAAAATTGATATTCAAGGAAAAAGAATTGAGTAAATGAACCATTGGTTTACAGCTCATCCACTTTTATCAAGTTATATTTAAGCGCATAATGCATCAAGCCAATGGCGTTTCGACTGTTCGTTTTTTCTAGTAAAGACGACCTGTATTTTTTTATTGAAGAGGTGCTTAAACCCAGTTCATAAGCAATTTCTTCCAGCGAGAACTGCCTAACGGTTAATAATAAAACGCTCAATTCATGCTCATTGAGCTGGTTTAATGGCAGCGGCGGAAGTTTAGATTCTACAATAGTACTGCTTGATAATATGTATCTAATTTCGGGCGTATAGTATTCGTTTCCATCAAAAACCAATTTTAGGGCGCGCAGCACCTCTTCGGTTCGGCTTGTTTTATAGATAAATCCTGAAATTCCGAGTTTGAACGCCTCACGCAAAACACTTTCGTTTTCGAACTGTGTTAAAATAATCACCTTTTGATGCGGAAAACGGGTACGCAACAGTTTAAGCGTATCCAGTCCACTGAAATGGGGCATAAGAATATCCAACAACATTACGTCAAACTCTTCACTAGAAAGCTTATTCACAATTTCGCGTCCATTCGATAATGAATCGATTTTTTCGAATGCTCCTGTCAAATGGAGTACCTTACTCAATGCCTCATTAAACAAATTTTGATCGTCAACAATAAGGAGTTTTATCCTTTCATTATTTGTGTAAATATGTCGTTGTAAACTACTAACCATCAGTTATAAATACAGATTATTGCGGAGAATTAAATTCTATATGATGCATTGTAGAGTGAACTATGACTCATATGCTCTATAACTATCCATTCTGCATTTCTAAAGTAATTCAAAAATGAATTAATGAAACACCCTTTAATTTATTTAATCCGTCTTGAAGGGGTGTCTTTGCACCCAGGGCTCATTGCTAATTGACGATGCCAAACAAGATGCTAAATTATGCCGCAACCTGCTTTTAAATTTAAAATACACAAAATGTTCATGCGGCTCAGCACCCACCGTACTTTTAATTTCCATAGCGGTGCGACCTAAGTTTAAATGATGTACACGTAACTCAATACAATCGCCCAAATACCGATACAGCATATTCAAATAAAGCGCATGGCTGCGATTATAATCATAATCAAGCCCCACAAGGTGTGCATCTGCAGAAGAGCCATTATGAAGCAGCAACGAAAAACCAACAAGTTTTCCGGCATGCTTCCACACCCTAAACCGATAAGGCGATTCGTTGGGAAATTGGATGAGCTTTTTAATGTAAGCAAAAGGAAGCGGATGAAATCTGAATTTGGCCGAGTTGAAAACACGTCCATACAAATCCTCTATTTCTTTTTGATGGGCTAAAATGTTGGAAGCCTGCCAAATTTCTGTTTCGAGATCAACAGCACGTTTAAGTGCCGCTTTAGCGCGCATGCGGTATTTCGCGCTCATCGCATTTAAATAATCGTCAAACGCAATCCATTCGGGGTTTATAGTAACCTGCATCAATGGTAATGTTGGAACCGGTATAAATGCCGCAGCACGTTTGGATTTTAATTCGATATTTACACTACAGTCTTTAACAATCCAAACATCAAAAGGCCCTTCCACAAGCTGAGTTTGTGCCATCATGTACCGTAATAATTCGGCTTTATCGGCCTCGCTGGTACCCGGACGAAATACCGTGGCATAGCTTCCGCTTACATGCGGATTGCCCACCATGAGGATCATTTTTTCCTTGCCGCCCTTTAAAAGGGGATATACGAGTTGTGCCCCCACTCGCCCCCAAAAGTCTTTTGCACCACCGGCTGAATAATCGGTAAAAGACTGAATAAGAGAATCATCCAATGGCAAAACGGTTAAATACGCAGCGGCTAATGGCCCTTCAGTATCATAAACTACGGGATACAGTAAACGACACTTTTCGCTATGCATCACTTCCAAAGCACTTAAGAACGATTTTGAGGCCCAAAGCCCATCGCCCCATTTTTCGAATACGCTGATGTTTGCGCTCTGCTCGAGCACAAATTTTAAATTAACGCCGCTGGCAGTACCTCTCAAAACCTGAGGCTCCACTATTTTTTCCGCAAGAGTGCATGTATTCATAAAGGCGGCCGTAAAGTTCACTAATTATTCAATAGAATTAAGGCTAAAAACACGTTTAATGAGTACTTGTTTAGTAAACAAGAATTTAATGCTCGATAGGCATGAACTCTTTCCTTATAAATCGATAGTTTTTATTGAAATGGCACCCTCAATTAACAGTTGTTTATAAAAAATCGACATGATGGCGTCATCTCTTTAAAATTCCATAAAAATAACGGTATTCTTTGTTAAGTTTGCAGGATATTTTAAAGGGAATGAATTCGCGCAAAGAGGTAAAACGTGCACTTATATCTGTTTATCATAAAGATGGCTTAGACAGCCTGGTTCGGGCTTTGGATCGCTTTGGAGTGTGCATTTATTCCACTGGAGGTACACAAACCCACATTGAGCAATTAGGAGTTCAGGTGCAGGCAGTAGAATCGCTTACTTCCTACCCTTCGATTTTAGGTGGTCGGGTTAAAACTTTACATCCCAAAATATTTGGGGGTATTCTAAGTCGCCGAGACGATGAAACCGATATTGCCCAACTGGAGCAATACGACATTCCCGAAATCGACTTAGTCATTGTAGATTTATATCCCTTCGAAGCCACCGTAAATTCAGGGGCATCTGACGAAGAAATTATTGAGAAAATAGACATTGGCGGAATTAGCCTTATTCGTGCAGCTGCCAAGAACTTCAACGATGTTTTAATCATTTCATCGCGCGAGCAGTACAGCTGGCTTGAGAAAATACTCAACGAAAATCAGGGCTGCACTCAACTCGAACATCGTAAAATGGCGGCTTTAAAAGCCTTTAAAGTGAGTTCGTCATACGATCGTCATATTTCTGATTGGCTGGCAGGCAACCACACCGTTGTAAAAACATTACGATACGGCGAAAATCCGCATCAGAAAGCTCATTTCGAAGGAAATCTCAACGAAGTATTTACCCAATTGAGCGGCAAAGAACTTTCATATAACAACTTGTTGGATATTGATGCTGCGCTAAAACTTATGAAAGAGTTTCCGTCGAACGGATGCGCCATTCTTAAGCACAATAACGCATGCGGTGCTGCCATCGCAAATCAGCCCTTAGAAGCTTATAAAAAGGCTTTACAGGCTGATCCGATTTCGGCCTTTGGAGGCATTATTATCTTCAACACGTATATTCAACTCGAAACAGCGGCCGAGCTCGACTCCCTTTTCTTCGAAGTATTGCTGGCTCCGGGTTACGAGCCCGAGGCACTGGAATGTTTGACCAAGAAAAAAAATCGAATCATTCTGCAAACGCATCCTTGGCAGCGAAATATTGAAGAAACGCGCAGTGCTATAAATGGCGTCTTGGTTCAGGAATCTGATCTTACGGTGGAACAGGTTAACGCCTTTACGGTAGTTACAGAAAAAGCACCAAACAATGCAGAATTGGCCGATTTGGAATTTGCTTCCATTCTTGTTAAAAACACGAAATCAAATGCCATTGTACTGGTTAAAGACAAGCAAATGCTGGCAAGCGGTACGGGTCAAACCTCACGCGTAGATTCCCTAAACCAGGCAATCGATAAAGCGCATCGTATGGGATTAGACATAAACGGCGCCGTAATGGCTTCGGATGCGTTTTTCCCTTTTCCCGATTGTGTTACGATTGCCGCACAGAATGGGATTACGGCCGTTATTCAACCGGGCGGCTCTATCAAAGATCAAGAATCCATCGATGCTGCCAATAAGGCATCTATAACCATGGTAACAACAGGAATCAGACATTTTAAACATTAATAAATTATGGGTTTATTCAACTTCTTCACCCAAGAAATAGCCATCGACCTTGGAACCGCCAACACCATTATTATTCACAACGATAAAGTTGTTGTTGACGAGCCCTCTATCGTAGCCATTGAACGTTCCAGCGGTAAAGTTATCGCCGTAGGCAAGCAAGCTCAGCAGATGCACGGTAAAACACACGAGAACATCAAAACCGTGCGCCCATTAAAAGATGGTGTAATTGCAGACTTTAACGCAGCCGAACACATGATTCGCGGCATGATTAAAATGATTAATCCAGGCCGTAAGCTTTTTTCTCCCTCACTAGTGATGGTAATTTGTATTCCATCGGGTATTACCGAGGTTGAAAAACGTGCTGTACGCGACTCGGCAGAGCATGCCGGTGCTAAAGAGGTGCATCTTATTCATGAGCCAATGGCTGCGGCAATCGGTATTGGTATTGACGTTGAAGAGCCCATGGGAAATATGATTATCGACATTGGTGGGGGTACTTCAGAAATTGCCGTTATCGCTCTGGGCGGTATTGTTTGCGATAAAAGTATTCGCGTGGCAGGTGATGATTTCACATCAGATATTGAAGATTATATGCGTCGCCAGCACAACATCCACATTGGTGAACGCACTGCCGAAAAAATTAAAATTGAAGTGGGTGCCGCATTAACAGAAATTGACAATCCCCCACCCGATTATGCGGTACACGGCAGGGACATGATGACCGGTATTCCTAAAGAAATTACGGTATCCTACCAAGAAATTGCACATTGCTTGGATAAATCCATCGCCAAAATTGAAACGGCAATTCTAAACGCACTCGAAATGACGCCGCCCGAACTTTCGGCCGATATTTACCGCACCGGTATTTATCTGGCAGGAGGTGGTTCTATGCTTAGAGGCCTCGACAAACGTATCTCTGCACGCACCAAATTGCCGGTATACATTGCCGAAGATCCACTTCGCGCAGTTGCCAGAGGTACCGGAATCGCGCTCAAAAACAGAGATAAATTCAAATTCCTAATTCGCTGATACGATACGGCGTAGCCATTAAACAATGCGGAATTTTTTCCTTCTCCTCAAAAAGTACAACTTCTTTCTATACTTTTTGCTGCTGCAAGGAATCTGCATTTTTCTCCTGGCAAAAAACAACAGCTATCAGCGCGAGGTAATTGTATCCTTCTCTAATCAAATTACCGGCAGTATTTATTCGGCATACTCTAATGTTACCGATTACCTCACCTTGAGCGTTACCAACCGCTTGCTTGCAGAAGAGAACGCCCGACTCCGAAAAGCCGATTCGAACTCGTTTTACGACAAATCGTTTAAACTCATAAAAATTAACGATAGCCTGTTTCAGCAGCAATACGAATACATCAGCGCAAGAGTCATCAATAACAGCTATAGTAAAATTAACAACTATCTCACCCTAGATGCGGGACGTAACAAAGGAATAGAACGCGACATGGCAGTAATTTCAAGTACAGGTGTAGTGGGTATCGTGAGCGATGTTTCTGAACATTTTTGTACCGTAATTTCTGTCTTGAACAGCAAAACGCGCATTTCATCAATGATTCGTAAAAATGGATATTTTGGTTCAACCGTATGGACAGGTGGCGCACCCAATACGGCAAACTTGTTGGATATTCCCAGTCATGCCAAAGTGGCCGTTGGCGATACCATTGTAACCACGTCGTATTCCATTTTTCCCCGCAACATAATGGTCGGAAAAGTGGCACAACTGGGCACCTCGGGCGAGAGTTTTAAGGAAATCAAAGTGCGCTTGAGTACCGACTTTCAGAATATTTCATACGTTTACGTTATTCGCAATCTGTTAAAACAGGAACGCGACACTTTAGAAGCCAAGCAAGAAACCAATGTTCAGTGATATTTTAATCAACGCGTTTCGCTTTTTTCTGATGCTTTTTGTGCAGGTTCTGGTGCTCGATCAGCTCGAAATTTCGGGTCCCATAAACGGCTATTTCAATGCTTATCTGTACATCTTGTTTATTTTAATGCTACCCATTAACACGGAAAAATTCCTTTTTCTGACTTTATGTTTCTTAATGGGATTTACGGTTGATCTTTTCAACGGTACTTTAGGAATGCATGCATCAGCATGTTTGGTTATTGGATTTATTCGGCCTGCGTTTTTAAATGTAATTGCTCCGCGCGAGGGTTACGAAGCTACATTGCGTCTTACTATGCAAGGCATGGGCGGCAGCAACTTTCTGGTTTATGCCGGTGTACTCACATTTGTGCATCATTTTACGCTCCTTCTCATTGAGGCATTTAACTTTTTAAACTTCTTCGACCTTTTACTGCGTACGGTTACATGTAGCGCATTTACCATGGTGCTCATTGTAATGAGTCAAGTTTTAATGCAGCGCAACAGGGAGGCAGCGGCATGAATATTTTTTCGGACCGTAAGTATGTGATTAGCGCCATTTTCATCGTGCTTTCAGCGCTTTATTTGGCACGCATTTTTTACATTCAGGTTATCAACGATAAATACAAGCTGGCCGCCAACGATAATGCGTTAAGGCATTTAATTGAATATCCAGAGCGCGGTATTATTTACGATCGCAACGGTAAAATTTTGGTATATAACGAGGCTGCCTACGATCTGATGGTGATTCCGAAACAGGTTAAAAGCATTGACACTCTTGATTTGTGTAATATTCTCCAAATTACAAAAAACGATTTTAGAAAAAAGCTGGAGAAACTTAAAAAACAAAAGTTCAGCACCTTCAGGCCTGAAGTTTTTGAAGGCGAAATATCGCTCGAAACCTACGCTACGCTTCAGGAAAAGCTATATAAGTTTCCGGGCTTTTTCGTTCAGGCACGAACACTTCGCAAATATCCAATGCGCATTGCGCCGCATGCCTTGGGATATGTAGGCGAAGTGGATCAAAAAATTATCGATAAAAATCCGTATTACCGCATGGGCGATAATATGGGATTAAGCGGCATTGAAAAGTCGTATGAAGAAGAATTGAGAGGGCAACGGGGTGTTAAAATTGTGATGGTGGATGTTTACAACCGTGCTAAAGGAAGCTTTGAAAACGGACGCTACGATACCGCCTCGGTACTCGGCAAAAGTCTAGTATCGTCAATAGATGCAGAACTACAGCAGTACGGCGAAAAACTGATGCAGAATAAAATAGGCGCTATTGTGGCCATCGAACCTGCAACAGGCGAAGTGCTATCGATGGTTTCCTCACCAACATACGATCCAAATGTATTAGTGGGTCGATTGAAAAAGAAGAATTATCCCAAAATGGTGCGCGACACCCTTAAGCCCCTTTACAATCGCGCAACCATGGCCAAATACCCACCCGGCTCTACCTTTAAATTGTTAAATGGCCTGATTGGGCTCCATGAAGGCGTGATTGATGAAAACACCTCATTTGGTTGCGGGGGAGGATTTCATTTCGGCGGACTCACGGTGGGATGTCACCCGCATGCATCGCCCGTTAGTCTTAAATATTCCATCACCACTTCGTGTAACGCATATTATTGCAACGTTTTTCGAAATGTACTTCTTAAATATCCCAAAACAGCCATCGGATTTGAGGTATGGCGAAAGCATGTTATGAGTTTTGGTCTGGGACAAAAATTTCCTGCTGATTTACCTCAAGAATCGAGCGGCAATGTACCCACAGTTAAATATTACGACAAATATCATGGTGCCGGCAAATGGAATCCCATTTCGATTATCTCTCTTGCTATTGGCCAAGGCGAAATGGGCGTTACTCCTCTGCAGATGGCTAATTTCTGCGCAGTAATCGCCAACCGTGGCTGGTTTTATCCCCCGCACCTGATTAAGTCTGTTGATGGTGG
>JBILCR010000034.1:0-10341 GCA_044353055.1 Flavobacteriales bacterium | reverse complement strand
CGAAATCCCTGACAATCCCAACTAACAAAAGTTCCAGAATCAACAACGGCCGAATAATCAGCATTAAAGGTTGTTTTATTGAAACGCAGCGTAATGCTGTCGCTAAACGGTATGTCGTGATCGAGCGGCATATACAACATTCCCCGTCCATCGCCGCCAATACCGTCGGGATGAAAGCACACATCGGTTGCTCCTAGACTTAGCCAGCCGTGTGCCTGAGGAATATCCACAGAAATCATGGCATTGAGCTTAGCCGTTTCGGGCGTAAATTTTAGGCCAACCACCCCGATGGTAATTCGCTGATCGTCGATGGTTTGATCGAGACCAATAGGTAAGCCCATCGGAACATCTGTTGCAAATTGCGATACCAAACGGCCGGCAGAATTTACAAACGAATTCAGATTTTGCGCCTGGGTTTCATCCAATGAAGTAAGATGTGCCACTCCTTCGGTGATGCCCGAAGGTATAATGGTAAAATTATCGTATTCGCCGCGTACCTCACCCTGATATACTCGATTTGCGGCATTGATGCGTATGCCGCTAAAACGCACTTTCATGGGTGCACGCATAAACGGAACACGGATGGTTCCTTTACCGGTGGCCGATTCGCCACTCCAGGTAATTTCTGTAAGGCGCATGGTGAACATACCAATGTTTACATCGGTACCCACTGCAGCAGTGGTGGCGGGAACCTTTTCGGAAGGATAAATAACCGGCCCCTCGCAGGTATTTACGCAGGCTCCGGGAGTTGGAGGCTCCGGATCGTTATTTCTTAGAGAGTCTTTAACCACAAACTTCCAAGTGGGGCCATCGTGATACGTTGGTCCTGTTTCAGAGGCAGGATTGAGCAACCAGCGTATGCGCCAGAAATATTCACCGGTGTCGGAGGGAGTGAAAGAAAATGTTTCGTCGCGATACAGCGAATCAAGCAGGCATTGTTCGGCACAGCTACCGCTGTTATAGGCAAGCCCTTGGCCAATACGTTTTGATTTACTTTTTATTACAGTAGCAAAGTCGCTCGTTCGGCTCACCTCTAGCAGCCACCGTTCGTCGATACCGCCGTTAAAAAAATTAACAATGTGATTGGGCCCCGAAGTTTGCATTATGGCAAAAGGCGGCACCAAACGCGAAGGTGGCGCTGACGTGGTAAAGCGTAGGGTAAGCGACTGATTTTTTACAACAGAATCGTTATGGAGCGGTGCTACGGGTTTGGGCCTTCCCATTCCGTTAACAAACGAACCCGATAGGCTTCCGTTGATCTGAGTACTTGGCGCACGTTCCAAACGTATATCTGCATTCCAGTCAAAAACCTCACCGGCATTAAATGGAATAGGGGAGGCGCTGAGCGGCTTATATAAATTTAAGTGCTGGCTTTGTTCCTGCGTGATACCAGATAAAAATGCGCTTTGCGACTGCTGCGGACCCTGCGGCCAGCTGTTATCTGCATCGTAGGTGTCGACCTGCGAACCGTTGCGTTGTAACACAAATTCATGGCTATATCCCACATATTGGTTTGAATAGGGATCGAAACGGTGCATAATGGGCATGTGGTTCCAAGGCAAGGTGTCGCCGTCCAAAGGAAACACGAGCGTAAATGGGCTACCGGAACTACCGGGCTCTAGATAATTAAAGGTGCAGGGCTCTGAAAAGCCGTTGTTTTGAAACTGTATTTGATTGGCCTGATCATAGGCCTGAACGCGCCATGCAAAAGTTCGGGAGGATTGTAAAATTGGCTGAGAAGAGCTATAATTTATGGTGGTGTTTGGCGTCTCGGTTTGAAAGATCACATCGGTGGAATTTTCAAGTGCCGAAATGGCATCAATGCCTTCGGGTAGTTGAACGAGTGTAAACCGGTAGCGAGTTTGTGCCGTTGGCGGCACCCCGAGAGGGGTTTGCCAAGAGAAAATTATATTTTGAGGCGCAGTCCTAATAATACTTGATTCGCATTCGGGATTAATAAGTTGGGGCGGTGGAGGGTAGGAAATCGAGAAGGGATTTGAACAGGCATCAGCTGAGACCGGTATAAGTGAAGAGTAATCGTAAGCGCGCAAACACACTTGATACTCGCCCTCGGGTAAAAGGCCGGATATAATATCCTGTGCAGTAATTCCGCCATAATCAATGTTACTGTTTTGAGCAAAAGGCTGAAGATTTACGCCGGTTATCGTTGTGGTGGAGGGGCCGGCAGGAATAATGAGTGCTGCTCCAGGCCAGCGCGTTTCTTCGGCCGTTCGAACAAAAATTTCGCCGTCAAGCGTGGCGATTGATCCGGCCAGATAAATGCTTTGCTGGGTAGGCGAAGTATTGTTTATGGTAACACTAATTTGGTTTAAATTGGTAAAATAATTGGTGTAATTAGCCGAATAGGGCGGATTTACATTTATCGAGAGAGAAAGCTGAAACGGCTGCGCATTTGCCCCGAAATACATAACGAGCAAAAGTGCAATTACTAGTTTTACCTGCTTTTTCATGGGGCACTAAGATTTGGTTTGTAAAATGAGTGTATAACCCGCCAAAAAACGAATTTCGGTGAAGGTGCCGCTTGTAGGACTTACGAACGGGGTGCTATTATGCAATGCGTTTATCGTTAAATTAAACTGATGCGATTTAGTAATCTGATAGGCCATAGTTGCATAACTGTTTACCGTTGCACCCGATGATTTTCCCGACTGAAAGCCTTTATTATAAGAAATGTTGATGTTGGCTTGCAGCTTATCCTTTAAAAAGGGTTTTGATATGCCTAACGAGGGTCCGACCAAAAGGTACGAACCGTTAGAAAAGTTGTTATTACTAAGGTTTAACCCACCCTGAACCCCTAAATTATCGCGAAGCCGAATTCGGTTGCCATTAAAGTTAACAAACCAAACCTGGTTCTCGCCTGCGGCATAGGTTCCGAATCGGTTTAAATCTACCAGTTCTTGATAGGAAATATTCATGGCCAGATTAAATGAGCGTCTTTTATCGCTCTTGTTGTAATTCTGACCTAAACTAATGCTGCGGTTATTTTGCGCAATGCGAAAGGTGTCATTCACCACTTGTAGGCCGGCTTGCTGTGCCATACCGTAGTTGGAAAAATTAAGGTTGAGGTTATAGTTTTTCGAAGGCTGCAACATCACATTTGCAGAACCGATCGTTCTTACTGAGGTGAATGCTTTTCGGCCTGTAATGTTATCTTGTTGACGGCCAATGCTTCCGCTTATTCTGACTTTATTTTTCTTTAGTCGAAGCGAAGGTTCAACAGTAACTGAACGTATATCACTCTGTTGATAAAACGCCGCAAGGGCTCGATAATCGGGATCAATCTGTTTTACCTGCAATTTCAGCCCGAAAAATTTGTGTGTATAGGCTATGGCTGCATTTCCGGCGGTTAGAAGCTGTATTCCAATTCTTGGTTGGAAAAAGCCCGGTAATGGATTAAGGGTTTGAATGGTATCGATGATGGCCTGGTTTAAGTCTCTATTGAGTAAACTGGCCCCCACATCGAAATGAAAGGTAATACGTTTGGTAATGGCCAAACGGCTGCTAATGCCTAGCGCAATATTGTCCTGTGGTTTAATGGCATTTGTATCCTGAATGGTGGTTGAGCCGGGCAGGTCGTATACTTTTACCAACGATAAATCCAGATAGGACCTCCGATTGCCAACACCAATTTTAGCCCCATAGCCCATGCGCTTGTATGCAGGGATTTCGGTTACCGAAGAGTTGGTATCCTGCGCGATGGGTTTTGAGAATCTACCATAAAAGGCGGCAAAACGAAATCCTTTCGGATTCATTTCAACTCCGCCACCTAAAAACTGAACGCCAGTCATGACATAGGGATTCATGCGAATGCTTCGATAACCTGCATGGAGCGTCAACCATTTGTAATACGGGCTAAGTCCATACCGGTTAAAAGGCTGGTTAAACGAACGGCTGCGACTGCCGTAATTAAAACTAAAGGGAATTTGCCAACCGTAAATACTTACGGTGGGCGAACCGGTTAATTGCCACCAGAAAGGGTCGTTACGCGGATCGCCGGGGCCCGAATATATATAAGGTCCTCCCTGAATATTCATCATTCCCGAAAACCGAAGCGCCTTACCCTTTCCTATTTGTTCAATATCCTGCGTATAGCTTTTTGATGCAGATAAAAAAACAAAGACAATGAGCAGTATTAAAAAAGGGTAGCGCATGTTCGAAAGTAGGTGTTGGTTGCGATGTTTTAGAACTTAAGTATTTTTTTCATTAACAATCTAATACACCATTATTCGTGATAATAATCGCCCGATGCATTGTTCGAGAATACTACCGATGCGGGCCAGGTTATGTCTGGCGAAGAGAAGGAGGCATATATGCCATAGCCAATGCTGCCGGTTACAGTTGCATCTGAAATGGTAAAACTTCCCGCAGACCATGACCCTGCGCGGATATTGGCTTTTTGCGAAGTGTTTCCGGTAAACGAGCCTCCTCCTCCAAATGATATATCAGCAAATTGAATCGCGTTTTGTGGAAGTGTGCTTTGGAAGGCAATTCCTTTCCATGCACCAGCCAAGGCTGTCTCACCCGTAAGTGTAATGCGCTCTGCAGCCGTTCCAACAATACGCAACCAGGAGCCGCTCGAGAAATCGCCGCTGCACAAACCGGCGCCTCCTGCAAAATTAATTGTAACTCCAGGATTTAATGTAAGGTTGCCATTACCGCTAGAGTAACCGGCCGATACAACTTCTTCTACATGGTAAGGTATACTGGATTTCTTCCAGATATGATCGCCATACAAACGCCCGCCTCTGATGTGGATGTACTGGTTTGCATTGGCCGTGTAAGTGCTTGATGTGCCGTCGAGCACATTTACGGTTGCACCCAGAATATTTAGCGGATAACGAGCACACTCTGAAATCGAGTTGGACGCATATACCGAAATCGGATTTTGTGAATCGGTATCCAATCCTTCAATGTAAATACCATCTGAAGCGCTCTTACTGATGGTTGTATTAATGATTTTTACCAGTGAAGTTTGTCGCAGTCTGATTGCCGCTTTGATTGCAGTATTTCCATCAAACGAAGTAGACCCGGTATGGGAAATAATGCAATAGCGAAGTTCGTTTTCAGGGCTGTTCGATCTGATATACAATCCTTGCCATACACCTGCCTGTGCGGTTGAACCTTGAAAAATAATAGGGGCGCTGGCAGTTCCTGCCGCTACAATAGAGCCGTTGTTATCAATAGTTATTGAGGAGTTGTTGGCACATTGTATTACAACACCGGGCGCGATGGTTAACTTGGCCGATACTACCAAGTCACAATTCAAAATGTAATCAATTCCATCGCCGCGATCTTCCCATACTGTGGCCGAGGTAATTTCAGTACATGGTAGATTCGGATCCAGTTCATCTTCATCATCCCGGCGACACGAAGATATTACCAAAGCAAGAGCAGTAAGTGCAGTAAAGGCGAAGGTTGAGATTAAGCGGTAAAATGGCGTTTTCATGAGTTGGATGTGAGTTTGCGATATACAAATGTGTTAAGTAATGTAGAATTTAAAACTTACACTTTATAAATGGCAGTTCACACTATATAAGTGGCGATTTTTGGAGTATAAGTGGCGAGGCTGTGCATGGAAATATCTGGGATATACACTTAATGAATAACGTTAGGCATATCGCCTTTGCCAATACGATATCCTGCAGAGAAAAAAGGAGCAATGGACGAATTAAAGGAAAGAAATAGCGCAAGTCCCAGCTTCAGATAGGGCACCTGTAAGTGGTATTTCTACAAAAACGAATCTCTTAAGACAATCTATTTTTGCCTTATGCAGTGGGGGATTATTTCCTGCACGCTACGTTCTTTTCTCTTTGAGATAACGTGCCGTGAACGATTTTTTCGACTTGCATAATTCTTCTGGAGTTCCCTCAAATACTAATTCGCCGCCTTTTTCGCCGCCTTCGGGGCCCAATTCGATGATGTAATCGGCACAGCGAATAACATCGAGATTGTGCTCAATTACCACCAGTGAATGCCCCAGTTTAATTAATGCCTGAAAGGCCTTCATTAACTTTCCTATGTCATGAAAATGCAGGCCCGTAGTGGGTTCGTCAAAAACAAATAGGGTATGCTCCTGTGCGCCTCCTTTAGCCAGGAATGAGGCCAGCTTTATGCGTTGCGCCTCGCCGCCCGATAAGGTAGACGACGACTGGCCAAGCTGTACATAGCCCAGGCCAACATCGGCTAAAGGTTGCAGTTTCTGCGCAATTTTACGCGAAGCACTGTCGCTTCCGCTAGCAAAAAACGAAATGGCTTCGTCCACAGTTAGTTTTAATACCTCATAAATGGACTTGCCGCCAAATTCGAGCTCGAGTATTTCGTCTTTAAAGCGCTTGCCTTTGCAAACATCGCATTCGAGTTTAAGGTCGGCCATAAATTGCATCGACACCGATACAAATCCTTCGCCTTCGCATTCTTCGCAGCGACCGCCTTCTACGTTAAACGAAAACGCCGAAGGTTTAAGGTTACGCTGGCGGGCAAGAGGCAGTGCCGCAAACAAGGCTCTTATTTCGTCGTATGCTTTAATATAGGTAACCGGATTGCTGCGCGAAGATCTGCCAATCGGATTTTGGTCGATGTATTCGGCAGCTTTAATTTCTTTAAAAGCCCCTTCAAGGCGATCAAAATTCCCGGTTTGTTCGCTATAGCCTTCGAGCTGCTTTTTAATGGCGGGATATAAAATTTTATTTACCAAGGAGCTTTTGCCCGATCCGCTTACCCCGCAAACCACAGTAAGAATGTTCAACGGAAACTCCACATCAATACCTTTTAAATTGTTGTGGCGTGCTCCTTTAATACGTATCGATTGATTCCATTTGCGTGGTTTAGCCGGTGGAAATACCGTTTTACGGAGCGAAAGATAATCGGCAGTTAAGGTGTGTGCTTCTGAAATAAGCGTTTGGTAAGGCCCTTCAAATACTACTTCACCGCCTAGTGCTCCTGCTTCGGGCCCCATGTCTACAATGTAATCGGCAGATTTCATAATGTCTTCATCGTGCTCCACTACAATTACCGTATTGCCAAGGTCGCGCAGGTTCTTTAAAATACCAATTAAACGTTCGGTGTCGCGCGAGTGTAGGCCTATGCTGGGCTCATCCAAAACATAAAGCGAGCCTTCAAGACTTGAACCGAGTGATGTAGCAAGGTTAATACGCTGGCTTTCTCCACCCGATAAAGTGGATGACAAACGATTCAGTGTAAGGTATTCTAAACCCACGTCGCATAAAAAGCCCAATCGTGCATTTATTTCAATGAGGATTCTTCGCGCTACAGCTTTTTCGTGATCGTTTAAGGGCAAAGTTTCGAAAAACTCCCGACATCTTCCTATGGGCATCAACACCAACTCGGCGATGTTTTTTCCGCTTACTTGCACATAAGTGGCGTCCTTGCGTAACCGTGTCCCCCGGCAATCCGGACAAATGGTTTTTCCGCGGTAGCGCGAAAGCATTACGCGGTATTGTATTTTATACGTTTGCTCCTCAACGTGTTTAAAAAAAGCATCAATTCCGGCGGCATGGCGTGTGCCTTCCCAAAGTAACCGCTTATGTTCAGCACTTAAATCATAATATGGTCTGTGGATGGGAAAATCCACTTTCATGGCGTGCTTTATGAAATGTTCTTTCCACTCGCCCATTTTCTCGCCTTTCCAAGGCGCTACGCATCCCTCATATACCGAAAGACTTTTGTCGGGCACTACCAGATCTTCGTCGATTCCGATTACAGAGCCAAAGCCCTCACAGGTTTTACAGGCTCCAAATGGATTATTAAAACTGAAAAGGTGTACCGATGGTTCTTCGAACTGCATCGCGTCGGCTTCAAAACGGCCCGAAAAGCTATTGCGTACTATTGTGTTGTCTTCCTTAACCAGCTCTACAATGCAGGTTTCAGCACCTTCATAAAACGCAATTTGAATGGAATCGGCCATGCGACTGTTGTTTTCATCGTTTAAGGCGTCAACAACAAGGCGGTCTATGAGGAGTTCGGGCTGATGTTGTGCATGTAACGGGGTGTTTTCCCATTCTTCAATTCGTTTTAGCTCCCCGTTAATGCGCATTCTTGAAAAGCCTTGCTGGCGCAGTACCGAAAAATTTTCGGATCGCCCATGAAATCGGTTTACATCGAGCGGAGCATAAATGGATGCCCGACTTCCTTTATCAAAGGAATTAATATAATCCACCACATCACTTGGGGAATGACGTCTTACCTCAACTCCCGAAAGGGGCGATATGGTTTTGCCGATGCGGGCAAACAACAGTTTTAGGTAATCATAAATTTCGGTTGATGTACCCACCGTTGAGCGCGGATTGGTAGAATTTACCTTTTGTTCGATGGCTACCGCAGGCGAAATGCCATCAATTGAATCTACTTCGGGCTTGTTAATTCTTCCTAAAAACTGACGTGCGTAAGAACTGAGCGATTCTACGTATCTTCTTTGACCTTCGGCGAATAAGGTGTCGAATGCCAGGGATGATTTGCCCGAACCCGAAAGACCGGTAATAACAATGAGCTTATTCCGCGGTAATGTTACATTTACGCTTTTGAGATTATGCACCCGTGCGCCGCTAATTTTTATGTGCTCCAGAAAATCGCTGTTTACCTTGTTCACAAAAGCTCTTGTATGTTTTTTCAAAAATATTGATTAATACCCTTGCTTTTTAAAAAATTATGTTTTTACTTTGAAAATACCAAAGCGATATAACGGAATAAAAGTTCCGATTATTGATCTAATAAAACTGCATGGCATAAACCTCTACTCTTTAAAACTTTTATTAACCCGTTTTAAAAAAGGAGGTCATATGTTTTCTTCACAACTGCAGGATCAGGCATTGGTCCACAATTATGTACAAGGAGATGAACAAGCGTTAGAGGTGTTAATTCGCCGTCATAAGCGCAAGGTATTCTCTTACATCCGTTTGTTGGTTAAGGACAGCACTTTAGCGGAAGACATTTTTCAAGATGTTTTCGTAAAGGTGATTCATACCCTTAAATCGGGGTCTTACAACGAGGAGGGTAAGTTTTTACCCTGGGTAATGCGTATAGCACACAACCTGAGCATCGATCATTTTCGGAAAGCCAAGCGAATGCCTCACGTACATTCGAACACAAAAGATGACGAAGAATATGATGTGTTTCGTACCATTAAAGACGGCGACGAAAATGCGGAACAGCGCATGGTAAAAGATCAAATATTAAGCGATGTAAAGCGACTCATTAAGGAGTTGCCCGCCGAGCAGCAGGAAGTACTCATTTTACGTCACTATGCCGATATGAGTTTTCAGGAAATCGCCGAATTTACCAACGTGAGCATTAATACTGCCTTAGGAAGAATGCGGTATGCATTGATTAATCTGCGCCGTATTGTCAAAGACAAAGAAATAGTACTTTCTGTTTAGATGGCCTAAGAAATATATCTTTACCACAGCCCGCTTGGAGTACATTAATCTGAGCGGGCTTTTTTGTTTATTTTTGAAAGAGACCTTTTAAGGCATCCCCTTTTCCCGTGAGGGTGAGTATAAAATTAATGGCCTTCTTGGCAATGGCCATAAATGAATTAGACTCCAATCGGGTTCGCAGCTTTTCATCGTCTGTATGGGCAGAGACAAATTCGGTTCCTTCCTCTGGATTGGCATTTTCCTGTTTTGATCTGCTGGTTATAAATCGGGTTATGCTAATGCCGGTACTTTGCACCCATACTTTTTTAAATCCATGATTCAACATCAGCGCCGTTAGTGTTTTGGGCGTGTAATACGACAAATGCTCCGGCCAGCCAATTACATTATACTTTGGTCCTAGGTAATACCGAAGCAGCGAATTGAAATTGGGGGTTGTTACATAAAAATATCCTCCTTTACGCAGAAGCGAAAAAATACGCTGAACCTCTTCGTTCGGGGTATTGATGTGTTCGATAACCTCAAAAGAGGTGATTACATCAAAACTTTCAGCCGAGTAATTTTGCGGATTAAGCGCCCCCGCGTGCATAGTAATTCCTTTGTCTTCGCAAATCGTTACGGCACTATCGGTATATTCTGTCCCGTAAACTTCCCATCCACGAGATTTTGCCACGTCGAGAAAATAACCAATACCGCAACCCACGTCAAGAATGCGATTTGTTTTTCGAACGGCCTCAAAAGCATCCAGGATTTCGTGATATCGCTTAATGGTAATGGGGCTAAGATAATCGTTGCGGCCATAGCCTTTGTAATGATTTTCAAGTTGCTCGGGTGTGGGATTAATACACGAGAACACCATGGAACAATTCCTGCATTGGCATAAATACGCTGCCGAATATTTAGGGAGCGAACCCAGCTGTGTATGGTTGCA
>JBILCR010000033.1:0-10360 GCA_044353055.1 Flavobacteriales bacterium | reverse complement strand
CGTGGTGCGTAAAGGCTTGGTTGACCACGCCGATTCGATGGGTGCTGCCGGGCGTTACGGCGATGGCGATGTGCAATGGATGACAGCCGGTGGAGGTGTTCAGCATTCCGAAATGTTTCCGCTTTTGCATGCCGATAAACCCAATCCGATGGAGCTTTTTCAAATTTGGCTCAATCTGCCCGCACGAAACAAAATGGTGAAACCCCATTTTAAAATGCTGTGGCGCGAAGAGATCCCCGTGTTAAAGGCAAACGACCGCTTTGGAAAACTCACCCAAGTTGAAATTATTGCCGGTAAAATTGGTGAATTAAGCGGGCAAACTCCCCCACCCGATTCATGGGCGGCTGATCCTAGTCATGAAGTTGCGGTTTGGAATATACTGATGGAAGCCAATGCTCAGTGGACCATTCCCGCTGCTTCGGCAGGAATGAATCGTACCTTATATTTTTACGAAGGCACACAACTCCTGATTAATGGAAACGCCATTAATGCATACCATGCAGTTGAAGTAAAATCAGACGTAGCACTAAATCTTCAGGCCGGCAACGAAGCGGTGTCGATTTTAGTTTTACAAGGAAAACCCATTGGCGAAACCGTAATTCAATACGGCCCTTTTGTAATGAACTCCAAAGCCGAAATTCAGCAGGCGTTTGAAGATTACCATAGCACCCAATTCGGCGGATGGCCTTGGCCGAAATACGACCAGGTTCACGATCGCAACAAGAAGCGGTTCGCCCGGCATGCCGATGGAAAAGAAGAAGTTAAAGCGGGATAAGATGTTTAGGATTTCTTAAACCCAATTCTGAAATAAAAGCCCGAAGCCAGCCAGAGCGGTAAAACATTGGCGATAGCCTGATCTATTTTAGCTATGCTTTTTAGCGGAATAAATGGCAAATAGGTTTCAATGATTGGCGCGAGGAAATAGGCCTTCTTCACTTCTAACACTTCCATACCCAGTGGCGCCAATTCGCGCTTCATGCGGGGAACGGTAAAGAAATTAACGTGCGGGGTTTCGTAGTTCTGAGAATAAGGTTCTTTTTTACCCAATATGCGTTTCACCTTTAAAATGAAACCATTCAAGCCCATTTTCCGCATCAGGTAAAGCGGCTGCATGGCAATTTCAAACGGCCCCCAACCGTTGGGCACGGTAATGAGCAATTGCATGTCTTTATCGCCATGGTCGGCGATGTACTTTAAAATCTCCGGATAAATGTCGATGTGCTCAAGTACCTCGGTTAGGATGATGAATTTCTGTCCATTCAATGGACAGTCCTGCAGATATTGAAAACGGAACGTAACATTGGGCAATGTATTCGCCGCGATGGCAATATCGAGCGTAGGCTGGTGGATATCAATTCCAAGAACAACGGAATCCTCAATCAAGCCCAGCGGAATGGTAACATTGCCAGTACCTGCGCCCACATCAAGAATATTTACGGATTTGCCCGACGCGCGCAGACGCTCAATGGTATCGTAAATCCATTCAAGCCGACTTAAATGGCAAGGATATTCGGTATAATCGGTGTATTTAAGAGCTTCCTTTTTCATTAGAATTTAATTCCCACTTTTAGCAAAATCCGTTTAACGTTGTTTTTTAATGTTTCCTTCACGTCGGTTTTCACTTTTTTTACCAATCCTTCCTCAGGACGGGCTTTGAAAATCGTATCGTGATAACCCTTAGCATCGTCGCGCAAGGCGGTGTAATAATAAGCATAGAACGACTTACGAGACTCGTCTTCGGGAATGGTGATTTTACCGTAGCCGTGGTACGAAATCTCATTGGTTTCGAAAATCACACAACGGTTAAACGAGGGCAAATAGGCTTGCTCGAGCTTTGTTACATCGGCATTCCAAAATTCAACATTTCCGCCGTATTCTTCCTTCCAGTTTTTATTTAAGAAAATGAGCAGGTTGGTGCGACGGTGAATTTTTTCAACGTGATGAATGTTAAAGTCGATGTGAATATCGAGGTACGAACCGTTCTGCCCTTGATGAACGCCCATACCAAGCGCATCGTTTACCGAAAACATATCGTCGATGCCCGTAATGGCCGAAATGGCCTTGTAAAATTCGGGGGTATTCAGCGCCTTTCGTAAGTCTTGAAATGCCGGATGATAGGTATCGAAATTCGAGCCTTCCGATTTAAATTCGTTTAATCCTTGGTAATTGCGCGACATTTTATCGAATCCCGGAAAGTTAGCGTAAACCAATTCGGCAAACTCGGCATTCAAAAAATTATCAATACACACATGACGAAAGGGCTTGCCTGATTCAAACTGTGTATGCAGCAACGAAAGATTATCGGAACTAAAAAAGGCTGAAGGAATAATTTCCATAGCGGTAGAATTGAAGTGCAAATATATACGAATGCTTGTCTAATTTAAGCATTCAGAAGTTTTACAATCTTATTGGTGCATCACTTAGGTCAGGCATAACACCGTTTTTTTTCATTTTGAAATTTGAAATGGATGAAAACACATTACCTACCGTGGTTTCGAGAACCTCAACCACCGGCAAGAACATCAGAAATTGTTAAATAACGGCACCTGACCATCTCGATAAATACCCAAACAAAGCACCAAAAAGAAACCAATAACTACATGCAGAATTAGCTATCTTTGCGGGCTATTTTTTTGATTAGACTATGATTCAGATTACGCTGCCCGATGGTTCGGTTCGACAATTCGAATCGGGCGTTACGGCTCTCGATATTGCCAAAAGCATCAGCGAAGGTTTGGCCCGCAACGTACTTTCGGCCGAGGTTAACGGCGAAGTATGGGATGCTACCCGAGCCATCACACAAGATGCTACCTTAAAACTACTTACTTGGAACGACGATGAAGGCAAGCGTACCTTGTGGCACAGCTCAGCACACCTGCTTGCCGAAGCACTCGAGGTGGAATTTCCGGGAGTAAAATTTGGAATCGGCCCCCCAATCGAAAATGGTTTTTATTACGATGTGGACTTAGGGGCACACAGCATTTCATCCGACGATTTTCCACGCATCGAAAACCGCATGAAAGAGCTAGCAAAACGCAAATCGGCATACGTTCGTAAAGAAGTGTCGAAGGCCGAAGCCCTAGCATATTTCACCGAAAAAGGCGATGAGTACAAACTTGATTTATTAAAAGACCTCGAAGACGGCACCATCACCTTTTATGAGCAAGGTAATTTTACCGACCTCTGCCGTGGGCCGCACATTCCCGACACCGAACGCATCAAAGCCGTGAAATTGATGAATGTTGCCGGTGCCTACTGGAAAGGCGATGAAAAGAACAAACAGCTCACCCGCATTTACGGCATTACCTTCCCCAAACAAAGCGAACTCGATGAATACCTGCGCATACTCGAAGAAGCCAAAAAGCGCGATCACCGCAAATTGGGTAAAGAGCTCGAATTATTCACGTTCTCTGATAAAGTTGGCCAGGGCTTACCGCTTTGGCTGCCCAAAGGAACTGCCTTACGCGAGCGTTTGGTTGAATATCTCAAAAAAGCGCAAGCAGCCACAGGCTACGTGCAGGTTATTACCCCGCATATTGCCCACAAAGATTTGTACGTTACTTCGGGCCATTACGATAAATACGGAGCCGATGCCTTTCAACCTATCCGCACTCCGGCCGAGGGCGAGGAGTTTTTCCTCAAACCGATGAATTGTCCGCATCATTGCGAAATTTATAAAGCGAAGCCGCATTCATACAAGGATTTGCCGCTGCGACTGGCCGAATTTGGCACCGTTTACCGTTACGAACAAAGCGGCGAGTTGCATGGGTTAACGCGTGTACGCGGATTTACGCAAGACGATGCGCATATTTTTTGCCGTGCCGATCAGGTGAAGGATGAATTTGTGAAAGTAATCGATTTGGTTTTGATGATTTTCAAAGCACTCGACTTTAAAGATTATGTAGCGCAGATATCCTTGCGCGATCCAGAAAACAAAGCGAAGTATATTGGTTCGGATGAAAACTGGACCAAGGCAGAGCAATCTATTATTGAAGCTGCCGAGGAACGCGGACTAAACACCGTAGTTGAATTAGGAGAAGCGGCTTTTTACGGCCCTAAGCTCGATTTTATGGTACGCGATGCTATTGGACGTAAGTGGCAGCTGGGAACCATTCAGGTCGATTATAATTTACCCGAACGATTCGAGTTGGAATACACCGGTGCCGATAACCAAAAACACCGTCCGGTAATGATACATCGTGCACCTTTTGGCTCTCTTGAGCGCTTTGTGGCCGTTCTCATTGAGCACTGTGCAGGAATTTTCCCGTTATGGCTGGCACCAGAGCAAGCCATCATATTACCGATTTCGGACAAATTCAACGAGTACGCAAAAAAAGTTTCGTATCTACTTAAAAATTACGATATTCGCGCCGCCGTTGACGAACGTGACGAACGGGCCGGTAAGAAAATCAGGGATGCCGAAATTTCGAAAATCCCATTTATGCTGGTGGTTGGAGAGAAAGAAGAACAATCCGGAAGCGTTGCAGTACGCAAGCACGGAGTGGGCGATCTCGGTACCATGAGCATTTCTGATTTTGCAGGTCTGGTGCAACAAGAAATCAACAGCGCATTTAATTAAACTTAAAAAGGAGGAACCAAGCCATAGCTCTACCACCAAGACAACCGAGGCCGTATAACAGAGGCCCGCAAAAAAAAGAAGACGCACACCGCATCAACGAAAAAATTGTTGGAGTAAGCACCGTGCGCCTTGTTGGCGAAGGGATTGAACCCAAGGTGTATTCATTTGACCAAGCACTGAAGGTAGCCAAAGAAATGGAGTTGGACCTTGTTGAGATAGTAGCCAATGCAGAGCCTCCGGTTTGCCGGGTTATCGATTATAAAAAGTTTCTTTACGAACAAAAAAAGAAACAAAAAGAGATGAAGGCCAAAGCCACAAAAATTGTGGTAAAAGAGGTTCGTTTTGGCCCAAATACGGATGAACACGATTTTAATTTCAAACTCAATCACGCCAAGAAATTCTTGCAGGAGGGTTCGAAAGTAAAAGCGTTTGTATTTTTTAAAGGACGGTCAATTCTCTTTAAAGAAAAAGGTGAGATTCTCCTGCTTAAATTTGCAGCAGAATTGGAGGAACTTGGTAAACCAGAGGGTTTGCCAACGCTTGAAGGAAAGCGGATGATTATGTTCCTTTCACCAAAAAAGAAAAAGTAATTCATTAATCACTCAATAAACTCAGGTACAATGCCAAAGATGAAAACAAATTCGAGTGCGAAGAAGCGTTTTAAGCTTACCGCAACCGGAAAAATCAAACGGAAGCATGCGTACAAGCGTCACATCTTGACGAAGAAATCAAACGATCAGAAACGCCGTCTTGGCCACTCTGCGTTAGTTTCTCCGGCCGATGAAGGCCTTGTAAAACGAATGCTCGTTATCGGAAAGTAAAAAATCATTGTCTAACCCGGAGGCCAGCCAAAAGATTCGAAACCCGAACGCTGTCCGCCAAAAAACCAGAAACCTATGCCACGTTCAGTCAACCACGTTGCCTCTCGCGCAAGGAGAAAAAAAATCCTCAATCAAACCAAGGGCTATTGGGGTGCCCGCAAGAATGTATACACCATTGCGAAGAACATTCTTGAAAAAGGTTTAACTTATGCTTACCGCGATCGTCGTGTTAAAAAGCGTAATTTTCGTGCACTTTGGATTCAGCGTATCAACGCAGGAGCCCGCCAGCACGGAATGTCGTACAGCGAACTGATGGGTAAAATTCACGGAAAAAACATCCAGATTAACCGCAAGGTGCTTGCCGATCTGGCCATGAATAACCCTACAGCTTTCAAAGCTATCATTGACGCTGTAAAATAGCCTTTTCCTTCAAATCTAAATAAAAAGCATCCTTCGGGGTGCTTTTTTTATCTTAGACTCTGAATAACAAAAGCGTCATTATTTTTAAATGGCGCTTTGCCGAAGATTCATGAATTTTCCCGAAGGATTTTTACATCATATTGCCAACACTGAAGGATTTGATAAGCAATCGTTTGAGGATGCACATTCAATTTCGGCACCTACAAGTATTCGATATAATCCTTCTAAGGCACACCCTACATTCTCTGAAAGCGAATTGGTGCCTTGGTGCGAGAACGCGCTGTATCTTAAAGAGCGTCCTGATTTTACTTTAGATCCTTATTTTCACGCAGGCTGCTATTATGTGCAGGAAGCCAGCTCTATGAGCGTTGTGCACGCCGTTAATCAAGAGTTTGGAACCCAGCGCGATATTCGAATACTTGATCTTTGTGCTGCTCCCGGTGGTAAAAGCACCCAATTACTCTCTTGGCTACAGGGTGAAGGACTCTTGGTTGCTAATGAAGTGATCCGAAACCGTGCCTCTGTTTTAAGAGACAACCTCAGCAAATGGGGCTATGCCAATGTTTTGGTGAGCAATAACGACCCTAAACAGCTAGGCTCCCTGGATCATTTTTTTAATGCCTTGGTAATTGATGCTCCGTGTTCCGGCTCAGGCATGTTTAGGAAAGATCCTTCGGCAATGAAGCAATGGTCGCTCGAGGCAGTTAAGCACTGCGCCGAAAGGCAAAAACGCATACTCAGCGATGCTTGGGATGCTCTCCAACCGGGCGGCTTGTGTGTGTATTCCACCTGCAGCTATTCCGTAGCTGAAAATGAAGACATAAGCCATTTTATTTGCACCGAGTTGGGTGCCGATTATGTGCCCATTGATGTGCTCGATAAAAATCCGTCCATTGTGAATTCCGGAATGGGGTACCGCTTTTGGCCCCATCGCCTTAAGGGTGAAGGATTTTTTATAAGCGTTCTCCGAAAACACAACGCTCCAATAAAAACGTCGAATACGATTAAAAAATCGCTAGATTTTCGACAGCTACAGCCGGGTTGTGCTTCATGGGTTAAAGAAGGTTTTGTTGAAACACTTTCCCATCTTGGCCCCGCATTAGTTCCATCGAATCAACAAGATGCAATAAACGCATTGTACCAAAAACTCCATACAGTTAAGGTGGGCATACAAAGCGGAGAAAGCAAATACGGTAAATTTATTCCCCACCACGAACTAGCATTATGTAATCGGTTGAGCCCTGAAGTGCCCACCATGCAATTAGACCGAGAACAGGCCTTACGTTATTTAAAAAAGGAAAGCATGCGCATAGACAATGAACTCTATGGTCAGTTTTTAATGTGCTTTGAAGGCTCGACTTTAGGCTGGGGAAATGCCGTTGGAAACCGCATCAATAATGGCCTTCCAAAATCGTGGCGCATCCTTAAAGAAATTGATTTCGATTAATTATTGGGGCAATCCGTAAAATAGCTGATCGGTAAAGGTGCCATTTTCTATACGTACCGAATCCCATCCGTTGTTGGCGAATGCCGTACCCTCGAACGTACCCTTCATAAATCGATAATTGCCCTTGGTCCGCATCTCGGTAACCGTAATGGAGCCCCTAGATCGGTATTGCATAATGGATCCCATCGTGTATTGGCTGCCGTTGATGGTAAAATGAATGTATCCCGCCGAATCACTCCCCAAATCATAAGTACCCGGGCCAGAAAAACGATAAATGCCTCCCGAAGCCACATACCCCGAAGCACCGGCAGCATGCAAGGTAAAACAATCGCCGGCAGTATTGGCATTTTCAGTTGCAGCAACCGTTTTTTCCATGATTACAGGCCATCCGTTCGAAGTAAACCTAAACTCGCCCACGATTAAAGGCAGGAGCGTATCGTCGTTTACCTCTTTTTTACAGGCCGTTAAAAAGAGCGCCAACAATACCACCAGCATCGGTTTATGCGAAAAAGCCATCGTTATGCGAAATTATAAAATAGCATGGAGTTTATGCCTACCGTCAAGCTTTATTTTGGGCTTTAAGCGGATAAATGGTTAATTTCGCGCCTCATTTAAAAATCGTATGGAAAATCGTCGTGTAAGGGTGCGTTTTGCCCCGTCGCCCACCGGATACCTGCACATTGGTGGAGTGCGCACCGCATTGTACAATTACCTTTTTGCCCAAAAACACGGAGGCGATTTTTTGCTCCGAATCGAAGATACAGACCAAAATCGCTATGTTTCCGGAGCCGAGCAGTACATTATGGAAGCATTGGCCTGGCTGGGCATTGAACCGGTGGAAAGTCCGTTGCACGGCGGCCCTCATGCCCCCTATCGCCAGAGCGAACGCAAAGCCATGTACCGCCAGTATGCCGACCAACTCATACAAAGCGGTAACGCTTATTATGCTTTTGACACGCCTGAAGAGCTCGAAGAAATGCGCAAGCGCCTTGAGGCTGCGAAAGTAGCATCGCCTCAGTACAATGCCATCACGCGCAATTCGATGAAAAATTCGCTTACCTTGCCCGAAGATGAAGTAAAACGCAGGTTAAAAGCCGGCGATCCTTACGTGATACGGATTAAACTGCCACGGCAGGAAGAGGTGCGTTTTCATGATATTATTAGAGGCTGGATTGTAGTGCATACCCAAAATATGGACGACAAGGTGCTGTTTAAATCAGACGGAATGCCTACGTATCATTTGGCCAACGTGGTAGACGATTACCTGATGGAGATTACACACGTTATTCGTGGAGAGGAATGGCTGCCCTCTGCTCCACTTCATGTGATGCTTTATCGCTATCTCGGTTGGGAACATCTAATGCCTCAGTTCGCACATTTACCCTTGTTGTTAAAGCCCGACGGAAACGGCAAGCTTTCGAAGCGCGATGGCGATCGGCTTGGATTTCCGGTGGCTCCGCTCGATTGGAATGATCCCAACAGCGGTGAGCGTACCAGCGGGTATCGCGAAAAAGGCTATTATCCCGAAGCCGTATTGAATTTTCTGGCACTTTTAGGCTGGAATCCAGGAACTACTCAGGAAATGTTCAGCTTAAATGAATTGGTAGAAGCGTTTTCGCTGGAACGGGTAAGTAAATCGGGGGCTAAATTCGACTTTGAAAAAGCAAAGTGGTTCAACCATCAATATTTGTTGAAGCAAAGCGATGCACAACTCGCTGCAGCTTTTGAGAACGATTTGCAAAGCCGAGATATACATAGCAACATCGAATTTATTACTCGGGTAGTGGCACTGGTTAAAGAGCGGGCTAACTTTAGCTCCGAACTATGGAGCCATGCATCATTCTTTTTTGAAGCACCTAAGCAGTTTGAAGACGGCATCCTTTCCAAAAAATGGAAACCAGAGTCGGAAGGTGTTTTTAACGGTTGGGCTGATGCCCTTTTAGGATGTGACTCTTTCGATGCTGCTGGGATTGAGGTGTGCAGTAAATCGTATTTAGAACAAAACGGAATGGGAATAGGACAGGTGTTGCAGCTGTTTCGGATTTTAATAACTGGAGTTGCCGCTGGTCCGTCTATGTTCGAAGTATGCGCATTACTAGGTAAGGACGAAGTGGTTGTGCGTTTAAAGGCGGGTATAGCACATGCCAAAAGTTTGTAATGGAAGCTAGGGTTGAACTTCACGATTTGCGTTTCAAAGCCTACCATGGCGTATTTGATCATGAGAAACAAAACGGAGGCGAATTCCGATTGGACATTGCTTTTTCATATAACGCAGAAAAAGCTGCACTCAGCGATGATCTTGAGCATGCCGTAGATTACGGCGCAGTGTGCGATAATGCGATGATGGTGATGCAACGAAGACACGATTTGCTTGAAACCGTGCTGATGGAATTAAAGTTGGATCTTAAAAAAAACTTCCCTGAAATTTATAACTTAGAACTGAGGTTATCAAAACTAAACCCACCGGTTAACCATAAGCTAGAGGCTGTATGTCTTGTTCTGAAGGATTAGGTAACAACAACGAGCATTTAGGCGGCGAAAAGCTGGATAAGGAATGTCCTTCCTGCCATAAGCTCTTTACGTGCATTGTTGGCTCGGGCTGCTGGTGCGAGAAGCTGGTTTTGACGCGTGAAGTATTAAAACAAATTCGCAGGAGGTATATGGATTGTTTATGCAATACATGCTTAAAAGCCTACACTCCGAGCGATAATTAAGAAAATAAATTTGGTGTTGTACTATAGCGCCGAATTATTACTTTTGTGCCCCTAGACAAAAGGTTTCGTGGCCGAGCGGCTAGGCAGAGGTCTGCAAAACCTCGTACAGCGGTTCGAATCCGCTCGAAACCTCAACACAATCCCGCCCTTGCAAAGGGCGGGATTTTTTATTTTGGATGAGCTGGGCTTGCCCAAGCGATAGACAAAATAAAAAATCTCAAGCTGCCGAACGCAGAGAGGCAGCGGGATGGTGATTGCAATGGTGCCCCATCTTGGATCAGCGAAGCTAATCCGCTCGAAACCTCAACACAATCCCGCCCTTTGCAAGGGCGGGATTTTTTATTTTGGATGAGCTGGGCTTGCCCAAGCGATAGACAAA
>JBILCR010000350.1:0-2997 GCA_044353055.1 Flavobacteriales bacterium | reverse complement strand
TGGCCGCATTGGTCAATCCAGAACAGCGAGGAATGTGCCAGTAACTGGTGGAATTCTTCGGCCACATCGGGCGGAGTAATATTATCGTTTCGGCCCCAAATGAGGCAAACTGGCATTTTAAATTTAAAGAGCACCTCTGCCATATTGTGTCTGATGGCTGATTTTGCCAGGGCAAGTATGCGTACCAGTTTTTCCTTGTTGTTAACAATTTCGAACACCTCATCCACCAATTCTTTTGTGGCCGTGGCCGGATCGTAAAAGGTGTAGGCCACTTTTTCTTTTATAAAGTCGTAATCTTCGCGGCGGGGGAATGAACCGCCCATAGCATTTTCGTATAGCCCCGAGCTTCCGGTGAGGATGAGCGAATGCACAAACTCAGGGTGATCGAGTGAATACACCAAGGCCACATGTCCGCCTAATGAATTGCCAAGCAGGTTGAGGTTGTTAAGTCCTTTAAATTCAACAAAGCGGTGAATAAAAGCTGCTAAACTTCGTACATGTGTATCGGCAACGGGTAATTCGTATATGGGCATCATTGGAATGATGACCCGGTAGTTTGTTTTAAATGCATCCAGTACATCTTTAAAATTGCTGAGGGCGCCAAAAAGCCCGTGCAATACAAGCAAAACAGGACCTTGTCCTTCGTCAATGTATCTGAATTCGCCTTCCTGCTTGAGTTCGTTCTGCATAATTGGATATCAGGAGCCAAAAGTATAAAAATTCATAAATAATCAACACGTCGGCACACGGGATTTGCGATTCATGCCAAGAAATTGTTGTCGATAATACTGAAAAAATTTTACCACTTTTTACCACCTATTGAAATCCTTATTTAGCAAGATTTTTAGCGATTCAATGCGGTGTAAAATTTAAAAATTGAAACCATTTTATTAACAATGTGGTAAATTGTGGTAAGTTGTGTCATTAAATACTTATTTTTACGTCCCAAATCCTAAACAGGAGTATGACCGAATACACTGGAAAATTTGTCTGTAAGGTGGACGCAAAAGGCCGCGTAATGCTGCCTTCCATGCTGCTAAAGCAGTTTACGGAAGGTAAGCGCGATCATTTTGTGCTCAACAGATCATTGTTTACCCAGTGTCTGGATTTGTACACGAGCGACTCCTGGCAGAAACGCACTGATGATATCCGCAAGCTGGATCCCTATGATCCTGAAAATGACCGGTTTATTCGTCAGTTCTACGGTACTGCAGTGCATGTTGATTTAGACAATGCCAAGCGTATGTTGCTGCCGAAGTCGCTTATGGAGCTTGCCGGAATTAATGGTGAAGTTCTATTCAGTGCCAATCTGGAGAATTTCGAAATCTGGTCGCCTGCTGTTTACGATCAAGTGCATGGGACATCTGATCCGTCTGCCTTCCATTCCCTTGCTTCTAAAGTTATGAAAGGGATTCGAAACGCTGGCCAGCAATGACGTACCACACGGCCGTTCTTTTACACCAAAGTCTCGAGGGTTTGAATGTCAAGCCCGAAGGGGTCTATGTTGATGCAACTTTTGGCGGCGGCGGTCATAGCCGAGCCATTTTGGAGCGGCTTGGTCCCAATGGCCGGCTCTTTGCCTTTGATCAGGATCCCGACGCTCGATTGAATATTCCAAATGATCCGCGTTTGGTGCTGGTGCCGCAAAATTTCAGGTACATGAAAAATTTCCTGAAAATGTACAATGGGCTTCCGGCAGATGGAATTTTGGCCGATTTGGGCGTCTCGTCTCATCAGTTCGATACCCCCGAAAAAGGCTTCTCCATTCGTTTTGATGCATCACTAGATATGCGCATGAATCCTGCAACGGGTTTAACCGCCGCTGATGTTTTGATGACGTATCCCGAGGAGAAGTTGCGGTTTGTCTTTAAAACCTATGGCGAACTCGAACTTGCAGGCAAACTAGCAAGGCACATCGTGAATGTGCGCAGCGACAGGCCTATTCTTACAACCGCAGCGCTTATGGAGCTCATTAGGCCCTTTATGAAGCGAGGCGAAGAGCATCAGTTTGCTGCACGTGTTTTTCAGGCATTTCGTATCGAAGTAAACGACGAAATAGGCGCCTTAAAAGAGTTGCTGATGCAATCGGCATCGGTACTGGCGCCCAGTGGACGCCTCGTGGTGATAAGTTATCACTCGCTCGAAGACCGTTTGGTGAAAAATTTTATCAGGAGTGGAAAGTTTGAAGGTGAGGCCGAAAAGGATCTTTTTGGAAATACTAAAGTGCCCTTCAGGTCGATACATCGCAAGCCTATCCGTCCGGAACAAACAGAAATAATTAAAAATCCGCGTTCGCGCAGCGCAGTATTGCGCGTAGCCGAACGCACTGAAATATGAATCGACTTAAAAAACAAGCCACAGAAGAGCCCAAAGCTCAAAAAGAAAAGCAGGAATCTAAACCGGGCATTTTCCAGGTGTGGATTACCGGAATTATGGATGGGAGCTTTCTCAGCGGCGAAAACGCTTCGAGAAACATTCCCTTTGCCCTATTTCTCTGTCTTTTGGTTGGTTTTTACATCGCTAACTCATACAACTCAGAACGCATTGTTCGACAAACATCAAAAACAGGAAAAGACCTTAAAGATTTACGAAGCGAATACGTTTCGCTGAAATCCGAACTGGTATTTAATTCTAATCCAAGTCAGGTTGCCGAAAAGCTCGTGCTTCTTGGTGTTGCTGAGTCTAAAACTCCGCCGCATCACTTATTTCATAACGATTCTAAAATAAAATAAAAGTCAACCTTTCAATAACATGCAAAACAATCGCGACATCCTTATCAGACTCCGAGTAGTTTACTTCGGGTTTGTTTTATTGGGGCTTGCCGTTATTGGTCGTGCTTTTACTATTGGGGTTTTAGAGCGTGATAAGTGGCTCAAAGAAAAGAAGAAAGAAGTACTCAAGTACCACATGGTCGATCCTTCGCGCGGGAATATTTACGCTGAAGACGGAAGCCTGTTGGCCACTTCGTTGCCTATTTATACTGTGTGGCTTGATTTT
>JBILCR010000349.1:0-3006 GCA_044353055.1 Flavobacteriales bacterium | reverse complement strand
CTGTTGTATAGTAATTTCATTGTTCTAAAATCCATATTCAATACTTAAATAAGAAATATGGGAGACCAAGTTAATGTTTTACTGGATGATCTTTTAGCGTTGCTGAACAGAATTTACTCATTACCCTTAGCATCCCAAATAACGCTCTACATCATAATCAATTTATTGCTCTGGATAACGTGCTTTAAAATTTTGGGAATAATAACAAAACCAATGGAAAAAAATATAAAAACGTGGATCTTTATATCCAGTTGTACACTATCCATTTCCATCGGAATTGCTGCTGCATGGGATCATAAAAACCATATGCATGAAGTTAATCTAATGCAAAATGCATTATTAAAAAATATTTCAAAAGACGAAATAAAGAATACAAATGATACCATTAAGCACTTAAAATTTAGCACTTCAATTGGAAATTTAGGCATTGTAAAATCACAAGAAATATTCAACAAAGACGGAATTGAAATTGTACAACTGCAATCCGAAAAAAGAAAAGCCGTTGCCTACATCGCTTATTTTAACCTCGATAACTATGAAGCCGTATTAGATACTGCCATTGAGGTTAAGGAATTGATTTCGACGTATGCGAAACGCTTTGACATAGATATAGCCGTTAATGGAGAAGCGGGTACCACTCCAGGCAAAACAGCACCATTAGGCACATGGACAGGTAATTATGTGGTGAATGGAACGGTAATAAAAAATGAAGATTCAGAAAATAGACCTTTTGTATATTTTGATAAAACAGGTACCATGTATTACTCCCCCGAAAAAGAGGTGGTAACTACTTTTGACGAAAAAATGTACAATGTAATATGGGGACGATTTGATTTGCTTTGCAAGGGCAAACTTGCTATTTCGCCAAAAGATGCCACTCAAAAAAATCCGTATCCACGAACTGTTGTAGGAATGGATGCATCAGGTAAAAATGTTTTTTTAATGATTGTAGATGGCCGAAATCCCGACCACAGTATGGGGATGACCATGGAAGAATGCGGAAAAATACTTTTAGAAGTCGGATGCTATAATGCTATGGCGTGCGACCAGGGAGGCAGTTCTGCCATGTATTTAAAAAATTACGAAATTATTACACGGCCTGCCGACGGCACAGAACGTGTTGTTTATACGCATTTAGGTTTCAGAAAAAAGTAATTATCGAATCCTAATTTTTTGCCCAGCAACTATTTTATAATCCTTATTCAAATTGGGGTTTAAACTGAGGAGGGCATCCATAGATACACCCTGTTTCTCAGAAATTTTAGATAATGTGTCTCCTTTTTTTACAGTATAAAAGAAGGGGGCTTTTTCAGTAGAATCAGGATTGATTAATTTAACCTGAGATTCTTTTGAATTACTTCTTATTTTACCACCATTAACTGCTCCCATTTTCGAATTAATTTTAGGAAGATCTTGCAATGATATGAATTCGAACTTTGGATCATGATTTCTAAGTCCTTTGCTTACAAGATAAGACATTAAATGAAAGGGGAAATCGGTTTGAATGATATATGCATCATGATCAATAAACCAATCCCACGATTCAAGTGCATTTTTAGACTCATTATGACCGCCCGATATACTTTCAAATAAGGCATTATACCATATTTTGCAATTATTCCTTCGAAACATTGCCAAACCCTCAGGACGTACAGCATAAGAAGAATCATTAGATAGCAGTAATTCCACTAAAGGCGTTGCTGTTTGAATTAAAAACGAATCAATTGAACTATTTCGAGCATTAAAAACAGGCATAAAACAAATGGAGTCATCATTTTTACGATTATAATTATTAAAGAATGCGTAAGAACCGGTGCCTTTTAAAATTATATTACTTCCGCAATTATATTTTTTAATTATTGGAATGAGCTTATCAAATCTACCTGCGCTCTTATCGATATTAACAATAATTTTGCCTCGGGTAATTTGCAATATCGTATCCAGCGTGGGTACAGAATAATCCGTCAATTTGTTAAATCTATCCCTAAGTTTTAGCTTTGATATATCCGCAAAGTTTAAATTTGAAACTTTACCCTTACCATTTGTAGTGCGATTAACAGAAATATCATGCATTAAAACGAATCGTCCATCGCGGGTTTCTTGAACATCAACTTCAACAATATCAATACCTGAACGAATGCAAGATAGAACTGCAGGAATCGAATTCTCGGGATAGTTTTTCCAATCGCCTCTGTGAGCAGCTACCAAAACTCTTTTAGAAGAATCAGCTAGCAGGGTTTTGAGAGTAATTTGTGCATGAATAAAATGAGCTCCAATAAAGAAATAAAAAAATAAAATTGGAGCGCTTATATTCATTATCTAATACTTCAGTTCAATTAGTTGAAATAATATTTTGACTAATTCGACTTCTTAAAATTGTTTTTCTTCAGAATACTTTTCTGTATCTCAGATTTTTCTGACGAATTGGCAATAGTAGGCTGGCGTTCGGCATTCATAAAAGTGTACACCGGTTGATATTGAATAATTCGACCTTTATAAAAATAGCATTTTAAAAAAAACGCCTGACGAACTCCAATACGGTGTATTTGATCAAATAAAAAATTCCCAAGCCCATAGAATATTATTTTGTTTTTGTATAAGGCTATTTCTTGTGCTTGATGTGCTTGCGATCCTAAAACGACATCTGCTCCACAGTCCATAATATACTTACAAATATCCTTTTGAGACACGGTTGGCGAATAGGAATCTGTTTCGCCAAATTGAACGCAGGCTATGATATACGAAATCTGACTTTTCTTGAGAGAATCAATTATTTTCTTTGCTTTTTCGGGGCGGTATCGGTTTGCCCCCATTTTGGTATCAGCACATTCGCCGCAAGGGCATAATTCGTTAAAACCAATCCATGCCACTTTTTTGCCGTCTTTTAACGTTTTAACGAGTGGTCGATTAGCTTCTGCAGGCGAACGTCCGCCGCCAAAATAAAGCATTCCATGATTTTCGTACCATTTCAGCGAATTCAGATACGGCTCACTTCCAACATCTAAA
>JBILCR010000348.1:0-3008 GCA_044353055.1 Flavobacteriales bacterium | reverse complement strand
CCACTCCTTACTAAAGTAGTACACCGGCACATACACACCTGATGCCGTAATGCACACCATTTCTTCGTGGATGGGCGCCCCCGAGCGAATCATCTGCCTGAAAAATAAAAGCATTTCATCGTAAGTAGCGCTTTGCATTCCATCCGATTTCTCAAACGGACAGGCCCATGCATCATTTTTAGAACGTTGCAGCTTTTGGCTTTTACCTTTCCAGGCCGGAACCGGAGGCAAATGACTTTGCGTCCATGCAGCCTTACTGAAAAGAAAAACGACTAAGACGCCAATTTTTATGAAATACTTCATGCTTCAAAGAAAGAAAATAATTCTGCAGCGATTGAGAAAAATCGCCAAATTCACGCTCAATTTTTCAGCATTACTATGAAACGTTTTCTACCCCTCTTTATTCTATTCTTTTATTGCCTCAATGCCATTGCCGACGAAGGCATGTGGCTTCCTTTGTTGTTAAAACAACTAAACGAAAAGGATATGAAAAAAATGGGGATGAAACTATCGGCCGAAGATATTTACTCCGTGAATCAGTCAAGCCTCAAGGATGCCGTAGTATTGTTTGGTCGTGGTTGTACGGGCGAGATTATTAGCAAGGAAGGATTGTTACTCACCAACCATCACTGCGGGTTTGGTCAAATTCAGGAGCATTCTTCGCTGGAACACGATTATTTAAAAGATGGCTTTTGGGCCATGAATCGTGCGGATGAATTGCCCAACAAAGGCTTAACGGTAACATTTATAATTCGTATGGAAGATGTTACGGCCCAAATTTTACCCGGGCTCGAACAGGCAAAAGACGAGAGCGAACGGCAAAAAATGGTGGAAGACCGATCGGCACAACTCGTTCGCGAAGCAGTTGGAACCACACATTATCAAGCCAATGTAAAAGCCATGTACAACGGTAATGAATACTACCTTTTTGTGACTGAAACTTTTCGCGATATACGCCTGGTGGGCGCACCGCCTCAAACGATGGGCAACTTTGGTAAAGACACCGATAACTGGGTGTGGCCGCGTCATACCGCCGATTTTAGCTTGTTCCGCATTTATGCCGGAAAGGATAATAAACCCGCCGATTATTCGCCCGATAACGTGCCTTTTGTTCCACGTAAGCATCTTGAAATAAGCCTCAACGGAATAAAAGAAAACGACTTTACGATGGTGTATGGTTTTCCGGGACGTACCAACGAATATTTAAGTTCGTATGCCGTAGATCAGCTGGTAAATCAAAACAACCCGCTTAAAGTGGAGTTGCGCGGAAAACGACTCGAAATTATGGATACTTACATGGAAGCCGACCGTAAGGTATTTATCCAGTATGCCGATAAATACTCGGGCGTATCGAATTATCATAAGAAATGGGCGGGCGAAGCATTTGGATTAAAAAAGGCCAAAGCCACAGACCGCAAGAAAGTATTGGAAGAAAAGTTTAAAACCCGGGTTGAGGCAAATGCTCAATTTGCAGGATATAGAACCATTCTTCAAGATTTTGAGAAGGAATACGCTGCGCTGGGTTTGGTGCAATACGAATATGATTTATTTGCTGAGGGCCTCTTGAGTATTGAGCTTTTGGGCTTTGCCAATGGATTTAAAGATTTGGTGCAGAGCGGTATTGACCTCAACACCGATAAGGGAAAAGAACTGCTCAATGCCCAGATGCAGAGAGCTGCTGAGTTTTTTAAAGATTATTATGCGCCTATTGATCGCGAAACAGCCGCAGAAATGCTGGCTTATTATTATTCACACTCCCAAGCCGCATTTACTCCCGATGCATTTAAAGCGCTTCAAAAAAACATGAGCCATGAAGAGGCCAAAGCGTTTTGCAATGAGTTGTTTGCCCAATCGGTATTAACCGATGAAGCCAAAGTAAATGCCCTTTTAAAAGCGGGGAATGCCGAGATGCTGAGCACCCTTTCTAACGATATGGCGTACCGCTTGGCAGATGCCTATTTTGGGTATTTCCGCAACACCATTACCAAACAAATGAGCAGCATTTCGGGTAGGCTCGTACCGCTCAACCGATTGTATGTAAAGGCGCTGCGTGAAGTCGTGCCTGAGAAAAAATACTATCCCGATGCCAATTCTACCCTGCGTGTGGCCTTTGGTAAAGTAGAAGGATACGCACCCGCCGACGCCACAACCTACCGCTGGTTTACCACTGCTGAAGGGATACTGCAAAAGAACAGGGCCGGTGCAACCGATCATGAAATACCTGAGCGACTCAAACAGCTTATTGAACAAAAGGACTATGGGCAATATGCCGATAAAGACGGAAGCCTGCATACCTGTTTTGCGGCTTCAAACCATACTACGGGCGGCAATTCGGGGAGTCCGGTGCTGAACGCCAAAGGGCAGTTAATTGGCACCAATTTCGACCGAAACTGGCAAGGCACCATGAGCGATGTGTATTACGATATTAATCAGGTACGCAACATTGTTTTGGATGTACGCTACACCCTTTGGGTAATTGATAAATATGCAGGAGCAAGCCATCTTATAAAAGAATTAAGTCTGGTTAAATAATTTCAACCATACCGCAATCCTTAACCCTTGAAAATTGCATTTCGCATTGCCGTTGCACTCATGCTTATTGGAGCCATCGACCCGATGGAGGGCAGCATTTTGATTGCCCTTGCAAGTGTTTTGCTAGGATTTACGGCATTTAAACTCCATGATCGCCACCGATTTATTTTTATGGGCCTTTCCATTTCTATTTGCCTGGGCGTTATATGTTTATGGTGGGTTTCGGCCCTTGGCGGTTTTGTACCTTCAAAAGAATGGTGGTGGATAGCCGCCATTGTACCCTACCCTGCCGGTTGGTTAAGCTTTGTAGCGCTCATGGTGTTTCGCTTGTTTCGCTGGGTAAAAAGCAGGTCTAAGTCACATTTTGAAGAACTATAAAGCATCACCAAGATATTTTGTGTTGGATAAAAAAATCGCCGAAAAGGATCATTACAAGCACGCCTCATAAAATAGCTTTAATCCAATTGGTAAAGCGG
>JBILCR010000347.1:0-3013 GCA_044353055.1 Flavobacteriales bacterium | reverse complement strand
GGAGCATATGCAAATCATTGTCGATGAAAAGGTTCCCGTAGTATTTACCTCGGCCGGTAATCCTGCAACATGGACTTCATGGCTAAAGGAACGCGGTGTTAAAGTTGTGGTTCACGTTATTGCCAATACCAAGTTTGCTCTCAAGGCGCAGGCCGCAGGTGTAGATGTTATTGTTGCCGAGGGGTTTGAGGCCGGCGGCCACAATGGGCGCGAGGAAACCACAACACTGGTGCTGATTCCCCAAATCGTAGATCAGGTTAAAATCCCAGTAATTGCTGCGGGAGGCATTGCCAACGGACGGCAAATGGCAGCCTGTTTTGCCCTGGGTGCCGAAGCGGTTCAAATCGGAAGTCGATTTATAGCCACACCCGAATCATCAGCGCATGCGGCATTCAAAGAGCGTATCATCACTTCTGTAGAAGGCGATACGCGTCTTTCGCTTAAAGCTCTTACACCCGTACGTTTGCTGCATAACGATTTTTCTGCTCGGGTACAGCAGGCTGAAGAGCGGGGAGCCTCGCGCGAAGAACTTGCCGAATTGTTGGGTCGAGGTCGCGCCAAAAAAGGCATGTTCGAAGGCGAACTCAATGAGGGCGAACTCGAAGTAGGGCAGGTATGCTCTATAATCCGCAAGCTCAAGCCGGCCGCCGAAGTGGTGCATGAAATCATGGTTGATTTCCGAGCTACACTCGATGCACTTAAAAAGCTGCACTAATGCGTGCGCTCGGCCTTACAACGCAGGAGGCGTCGAGGCGTCTGTCTCAATTGGGTTACAACGAACTTCCGGCAGCCCAACCTAAAAATATTTGGCGCATTGTGGTTGAAGTAATGCGCGAACCTATGTTTCTGCTGCTCATTGCATGCGGCGGTTTGTATATGCTGTTGGGCGAGTTGGGTGAGGGGGCTATCTTGCTCTCGTCTACCCTCATTATTATATCCATCACATTCTATCAATACCGTAAAACCGAGCGTGCGCTAGAGGCCTTGCGCAGTTTAGCATCGCCACGTGCTTTGGTTGTACGCGACGGAATTGAAATTCGCATCCCAGGCCGCGAGCTGGTGCCCGATGATGTGGTATTGCTGCACGAAGGCGATCGCGTTCCGGCAGATGCTATGGTGCTCGAATCCCATCATTTGTGCGTTGATGAATCCATGCTTACGGGCGAGTCATTGCCTGTTGAAAAGCGGACTTTGGGTAAACATCCCGACGAAACGCAGCATGTTTACAGCGGAACGCTTGTGGTAAGCGGTCGCGCATGCGTTTGTGTAACGCATACAGGCATTAACACACGTTTTGGCAGCATTGGTAAAGCCATCGAATCAATTTCACAAGACAGTACCCGCCTGCAGAAGGAAATGTCCGTACTCATTCGCCGATTATTTATTATCGGAGGCGTGTTGAGCATTCTCGTAGTTGCTGCGTTTTACTTCACTAAGGGCAATTTTATTTCGGCGCTGCTCAACGGATTGGCTGCTTCTATGGCATTTTTGCCAGAGGAATTTCCTGTTGTACTAACCATTTTTCTTGCTTTGGGAGCATGGCGCCTGTCAAAACAACAGGTGCTTACCCGCAAATCATCTGCTATCGAAACATTGGGTTCGGCTACAGTTTTATGCAGCGATAAAACAGGTACTATCACTGAAAACAAGATGCAGGTAGCCGCCATAGCTCTGGATGTAATTTTGAATAGGATTGAATTTTTAGCCGAAAAAACTGTTTCCGCTAAGGACTTGATTTCAACAGCTTTTTTAGCATCGCATCCGCATCCAGTTGATCCTATGGAAAAGGCCATTTCAGAAGCATTGGCTGAATTTAATGCCTCAAACGATTTAGAACCCTGTGTGCACGAATATCCATTTACGAACGATTCATTGGCAATGGCCCGGGTCTATGTAAAGGATCATCTGCATCATTATGCATTAAAAGGTGCACCCGAATCGGTGTTTCGCTTGTGTAGGCTTACCGTAACCGAGCAGGAAAATATTACAAAGCAAATGCATGTGCTTGCCGCGAGAGGCTTTCGCGTTTTGGGCGTGGGGAAAGCTTATGCCGAAATTTCGGATTCATTGCCTGAGGTATTGAGTGAAATTTCCTTTAAGTACTGCGGATTGTTGGCTTTCGAAGATCCGGTGCGAAGTGCAGTTCCTGCAGCAGTTGCAGAGTGTTATCGTGCGGGCATAAAGGTATTGATGATTACCGGCGATTTTCCGATAACAGCCTCCAGTATCGCACGGAAAATTAATCTACCCAATCCCGATAAGGTGTTGAGTGGAGCAGAATTAAGCGCCTTAAGCGATGAAAGTTTAGTTGAAGCTATTAGCGGCGTACATGTTTTTGCGCGGGTGAGTCCGGAACAGAAACTGCGTATCGTGCAGGCACTAAAAAGCAGAGGCGAGGTAGTAGCCATGACCGGCGATGGTGTAAACGATGCTCCAGCGCTCAAAGCGGCAGATATCGGCATTGCGATGGGTAAAAAGGGAACCGACGTGACGCGTGAGGCTTCGTCGCTGGTATTACTTGATGATAATTTCGCTTCCATCGTGGCCGCCATCCGCTCGGGCCGTCGCATTTTTGATAACCTTCAAAAAGCCATGGCATACATTATCGCCATTCACATTCCCATCATCGGATTGGTATTACTCCCTGCATTTTGGGCCGATTTGCCGGTGCTGCTCATGCCCTTGCATATTGTGTTTATGGAATTAATAATTGATCCGGTATGTTCTGTGGCATTCGAATCGGAGCAGGAAGAACGCGGAATTATGGACCGTGCACCCCGCAGCACCAATCAGAAGTTTTTCGGGTACTCAAGTATAGTATCCAGCATTATTCGGGGTTTATTGCTTTTGATAACCGTTTTGCTGGTGTATTTCGCCACCTTAAACGAAGGGCATACGGCAACTGAGGTGCGTGCCATTACGTTTTCTACCTTAATTTTAGGTAATGTATTTTTAATTCTTAGCAGTTTATCAATCACACGTAGTTTTATTTCGGTTTTGCGTGAAAAAAACT
>JBILCR010000346.1:0-3018 GCA_044353055.1 Flavobacteriales bacterium | reverse complement strand
GAATGCGCATATTCAAATCGAACTGCTTGCTGTTTAAGGAGCGAATGTCAATGGAAACCTGCTTCGTTCCTAACGATACCTGCGACTTTCCAAAACCGGTCATCGATTTAATCATGATTCAAAAATAAGAATTAAACATGCTTTGGGACGAATCGCTGATGCTTTTCGGGATGCTCTGTAAAAATGCTACAGTGTTTCCCGCAACCAACGGTAAAACTCGCGCTGCCAGGTGATGGCATTGTGCGGCTGCAAAATCCAGTGGTTTTCGTCGGGAAAATACAACAACCTACTTTTAATTCCTTTAAGCTGCAAGGCCGTATAGGCTTGAAAGCCCTGCGATTCCGGCACTCGATAATCTAAGCCTCCGTGAATTACCAGCATGGGTGTATCCCAATTGCCTACACGATCCATCGGATTGAATTCGCTATACGATTTCTGCGCAGCGGCATTGTCTTTCTCCCAGTATGCGCCACCCATATCGAAATTGGTGAAGAACAGCTCCTCGGTGGTGCCGTACATGCTCTTTAAATCGAAAACACCGGCATGTGCGATGAACGACTTAAAGCGCTTTTGGTGAATCCCTGCCAGATAAAACACCGAGTACCCGCCATAGCTTGCACCGATGCACCCTAAACGACTTTTATCGACATAACTTTCCTTCGCCACATCATCGATCGCACTTAAATAATCTTTCATAACCTGTCCACCCCAGTCTTTGCTGATGGCCTCGTTCCACTGAACACCATGCCCGGGCATACCGCGACGATTAGGAGCAACAACAATATAACCGTTAGCCGCCATCAATTGAAAATTCCAACGAAAGGAGTAAAACTGTGTTAACGCCGATTGTGGTCCACCCTGGCAATAAAGCAGTGTGGGGTATTTTTTAGAGGGATCGAAATTGGGAGGATACACCACCCACACAAGCATATCTTTACCATCCGTGGTTTTTACGATACGGCGCTCGGTGCGACTCGACGAAACGCCAGCATAGGCAGCATCATTTACGTGGGTAAGTTGCTTAAACTCCTTGGTTTTGAGGTGGTAGGTGTACAATTCTGTAGCATGATTTATATCGGTACGGGCTACAACCAGTAATTCGCCCGATTGTCCGATAATGTCGTTAATGTCGAAATCGCCATTCAACAAAGGCTTAACAACAGGCAGCTTTTTGGTTAAACCGGGATAATCCACTTCCATCAATTGATTGGTGCCGTTTACCGGTGCTAGGAAATAAATCTTCTTCCCATCAGCTGCCCAGCGAAACGATTTTACGGTTCCGTCCCAAGCCTCGGTGAGGTTGATGACTTTAGCACCCTTTCCAAAACCTTTCACGATAATGTCGTTCTTATCGGCTTCGAAACCATCACGTTTCATGCTCAACCAAGCCAAATCGTTGCTCATTGAAAATGCCGGATCGGTATCATATCCCATGCGGCCTTCGGTAAGGTTGATGGTGGTTCCGAGGTTTACATCGTATTGATACAAATCGGTATTGGTACTCAATACATACTCTTTACCGTATTTCTTTTTACAGACATAAACGATGGTGTTTCCGTCGGCACTCCACGTATAATCCGATTCGTCGCCCATCGGAACAGTTGGCGTATCGTATTTCTCATTTTTCATGAGATCGATGCCGCCTTCGGTTTTACCGTTTGCGAGGGTGTACAAAAACACATGGTTGTATTTGCCGTCTTCCCAGTAATCCCAATGGCGGTGGTGCAAATCGTCGTAAATCTGCGCCGATGATTGAGATAGATCGGTGTATATTTCTTTCCCTAAAACATTTTCAAGCTTTACCGATTCGTGACCCAGTTTACGTTTACCGTCGGGCGAAATCATGCGGTCGGCAATGCGGTCTCCTATAGAATCGAGCTTTACTGCATCGCCCCCTTTAAGCGGAATCTGAAAAAGTTCGGACTTGTTTTTCCCGCTGGTAAGATCGGTGCGGCTCACCTTGTAAACGAGCGCCTGCCCGTCTTTAGTGATACCAACCGCACTTACGCGCCCCAGCTTCCAAAGTGCTTCGATGGTTAAGGGCGATTGGGCAAATAAGCCGCATGTAATAAGTAAAAAAGAGATGATAAGTGATTTTTTCATGATATGAAATTGAATGGCCGAAGATACATAAAAGCCTCAGTTTTACATTTTTTCTTCTGTTCGCGAAGGCGTCGCCGAAACAAGGTAAACACCTGTCAATACCAAAATTGCAGCGAAAATAAGCGAAGGATGTAAACGATCCTTACCTAAGGACAAGGCAATTATTGAAGCAATAAATGGCTGCGTGTAAACGTATGCGCTCACTACTGAAGCGCTTACCGAAACCAGCGCATAAGCATTAAGCAAATAAGCAAGAAAGGTAGTTCCTACAACGATGAACGCCACAAGCTGGATAACATACGTGGGCATTGCCTCCCAGTTAATCACATTACACTGCTCTATGCCAAATGGAGCCACCATCAACAAACCGGGAAGAAACACCCAGGTCATTACCGTAATAACGCGATACTTCGCCATGAGCTTGCGCACCAAAACCAGATAGAGCGAATACGACAGTGCGTTGATTAAAATAAAGAAATTACCCAGCGGAACATGGGTTCCTTCGCTCGTTGCATCGCGTTGAACAAGCAAAACCAATGCGCCAAGTAAGCCCAACAATATACCCAGTGTTTTGCGCCATGTTATGGCTTCGCGTGCAATGAGCGCAGCAGCCAGCAAGACCAAAATTGGATTGGCGGTAAGAATGATAGACGCTTGGATGGGCGTGGTAAGACTTAAGCCTTCAAAAAACATAAGTTGATTGATGGCCACTCCAGTGGCAGCGCAAATTAAAAAGCGGGTAGTATCTTCGCGCTTAGGCCATTCGGGCTTAAACATCCACAAAAGGCCGAAAAGCAAAACCGCTCCGCTAACACGTATCAGAATCATGCCCGAGGGCCCGATATAAAAAGGCACCACCTCTTTGGCCAAAGAATAATTGGCGCCGTATATGAGGTTAGCTCCTAACAGGGCTGC
>JBILCR010000345.1:0-3022 GCA_044353055.1 Flavobacteriales bacterium | reverse complement strand
AAACGGCACTTGTAATGCTTGCATCGTTATCGTTACAATCTCCTGTTGTGCTTGAATATCCGGCAGGAGCTGCAGAAGCGCAGATTGGCTCGGTCTGCGTTCCACCAACGCCATCGTTATCGGCGTCAACGTAATACAAAACCGAACTTGTAATACTTGCATCGTTATCGTTACAATCGCCCGTTGTGCTTGAATAACCCGTAGGAGGAGTTGATGCACAAATCGATTGTGTATTCGAGCCTCCTACCCCATCGGCATCCGCATCAATGTAATAAACATTAGGACTGCTTATATTTAAGTTGATCGTATTTGAGGTTGCCGGACCACAATCTGGGCTTGGAGAGGAAGTTTGAGGAAAGGTAATCGACCAGTTGTTGATGGTTCCAATGTCGGTTGCATAGAAATCGGCTACACGCAATTTCCAGGTACCGTTTGGATTGATGGTTCCGCCACCCAATGCAGCAAAGCTGGTTTTATTCATCGTAGCCGAACACTGCGTAAAGCTCGATTGCCAAGGCTTGTATGTTCCGGTGTACGGAGCGCCTGTAGCTGGAATTTGCGCCGAACCGGCATCACTGAAAACGGTATTGGTAAAGTTATCGGCACTTCCGCCTACTCCGCGGGCAAGTCCCAATAAATCTCCGTTAGGTGCTTCGAGCCAAATAGCAAGATCGCCGTTGTACGTATGCGTTAAATTGATGCGCACCGAAATTCCGGCAGGATTAATTGCACTCGGTAAGCCTGATGCCACAATTGAGCTCGTAGCTCCAGGACAGCTGTTATCTGGAATCGAAACTGGTGTCGAGGTAGTTAGTGTCTGAGATGGACTTATTGTGCTTTGGATACGCAAACTATAGTTTCCACTTGTTGCTGCAGCATAACTTGATGCTGTTGCTCCCGGAATATCGCTGCCGTTTAACATCCATTGTAACGCATAGCCCGGCGATGTGGTAGAATTTAGCGTGATGGAAGAACAGCTGTTAAGTTCATTGGCCGAGATAACTGCATTAGCAGAATTGCTCACAAGGCTAATAGGCGCCGATGTTGATACGCTTCCGCAAGCATTTGTGCTGAGTGTGTAAACGCCGGCAACACTTGTAGTGTATGTAGCCAAAGTTGCTCCGTTTATCGGACTACCATTTAAATTCCATTGATAGTTGGGCAATGCGCTTGCGCTGAGTGTTACCGTATTTCCTGCGCAGAAATTCGAAGAACCGTTTAATGCAATTGCAGGCGTTGGCGAAAGGCTATTTGTACCAACTCCAACAGCATACCATGCATTGGCCACTGCTTGAGCTTCGGCCGAACAAACTCCGTATAAATCTTCTGCTGCCTTAATGGAAAAAAAACGCGCGTTGGCGTATTGTGAATTAGGGCCGAGATACACGGTAAGCGTGCGAAAAGCAATGGCAGCTGCCTTATCGATACCAATTGCAGGCACATTGTAAGCATTGCCAATATCATTGGTGCCAGCTCCTCCAACACTCAAAAGATAAAACCAGAAGTTTTGAACACCGCTGTTGTAGTGAACACCTCCATTATCGCCCGAACCGGTGTACCAGTAAGTTCCTAAATAGGTATCGGGTTGCGAATAGGCATTGGGATTGCTCATGCTTCTAAATGCAGATCCAATGTCTTCACCTACAAGCCAATCGCCTAACGAAGGAGTAGCATAAAATTCAATGGCCGCTCCAAAGATGTCAGAAAAGCTCTCGTTCAAAGCCCCGCTTTCATATGAATAAATAAGATTAGCAGAATATTCGGTAAGGCCGTGTGTGATTTCATGACCTGCAATATCGAGTGATGTTAAAGGATTATAAGTAGCATTTCCATCGCCATAAGTCATTCGGGTTCCATCCCAAAATGCATTTACATAGTTTGTGCTGTAGTGCACGTAACTAAGCAACTTAAAGCCGTTACCGTCTATAGAATTGCGGTTGAATTTACTGAAGAAATAGTCGTACGTTTTTTCCGCACCAAAATGCGCGTCGGTTGCATATTGATCTTTATTGATATTTACATTGTTCCAAACATTATTGGTATCAATAAAATCTACAGCTGCTGCAAAGGATGTCCCTTTTTTAAGGTTGTAGGTTTCAATGCCATTACCACGACCGGTTTCGCGCAGTCTGTAAACAGTTCCGGTGTAATCGGTTACAATAGACTGCGTTCCTGAATATGCGGTAACGGCCGATCCCGGGGTATCTGTATGTACGATTCGTTCTTGTTCACCTAAAATATTTCCACTTGCAGCATCTACATAAACATATTGCCGCGAAATGGGTTGGTGTGCGTAAATGTCGAAGCGATAAGCCAACACGAAGCGACCTTTTGCTCCTTTATGAAAGTACAATTCTCCTTTTGGAAAATAAGTAGCCTTCGAATCGTTTTGCTCGATTTTCAAATGTGCTTCTTCTTCGGGCATTTGCCATTTATAAACGGATGCGCCAATATGTTTTAATGCCGCATCGAGTGCCGAACGCTCAGATAAGCCCGTTGATGTATTGCCATCAATTTCGCTGGCAATTTCACCGTTAAAACGTATTACTTTTCCTCCACGCACATGCGCCAAAAGCATTGAATTTGCCACAGGAATTCCTTTATAGGTTTGGCGGTAGCGCAAGTGAGTTTCGCCCAACTGGTCGCGATCGGTAGAAAGCAATTGCAACCCAACATCAGCCGTAGTAAAATATGTTTTCAAAAACCAAGAAACAAAAACGGTTTCTTGCGGTTCGTATCCTTCTAAAAATTGGGCAAAAGCGGGAATTGTTGATCCTTCGGTACTCAGAATGCTCTGCCGATCAATTTTCTGAGCACTAACTTGAATGCTAAAAGTTAGTGCTAAACAAAAGTAAACTATAGATTTCATAGGCCTGTTCAATTATAAAACGCAATCTATGTTTAACTTTTTAATCCACCAATACCATATCGTCTTTTTAATTTTAAATTCAGTAACAATAATAAAATGCTATTGGCAACGGCCTGTTTAAATTTGAATAGTTAAGGATCCAAAGCATCAAAA
>JBILCR010000344.1:0-3028 GCA_044353055.1 Flavobacteriales bacterium | reverse complement strand
TACGCTCGGCATCTACATTAACAAAATCAGGCCGTTCAGCGCAAGGAATGTAGATGGTTTGGAGCACTTGATCCATCTGCACACGAACCCTTTTAACGTCACCGCGTGTGTAAATATCAACATCCAAAGGCAGTTTAAAGGCATCGTTTTCGGTGATATCCTGAAGCTGACTTAAATTAAGTTCTACCGCTTTTGATTCTTCGAGCCAAACCCAATTTGCCTGTAACGTGGGATGTCCTTTACCCAAAAACCATTGATCAAAAAACCAATTTAAATCCTCGCCAGTTACTTTTTCAAATGCTAATCGCAAATGATGTATTTCTGCAGGCTGAAACTTGTTGTCGGTAAGGTATAGTTTTAATGCCTCAAAAAAAGCTTCATCGCCCACATATTTGCGCAACATGTGCAGCACGCAACCGCCTTTTTGATACGAATGACGGTCGAACATATCCTCACGATTTTCATAATCGAAACGAATGAGATTAACTTTTTTCGAAAATGATTCTTCGAAATATTCGTTGCGTTGTTCCTGAAGATGAAAATCGGCAGCATCGCGTCCGTATTTATATTCATCCCACAGATATTCGCTGTAGTTGGCAAACGATTCGTTAAGGGGTAAGTTAGCCCATGACTCGCAGGTTACCAAATCGCCAAACCAGTGGTGAAATAATTCGTGCGCAATAACGCTCTCATAACTTTGATCGAGCATTTCCTCCGGCTTTTGCTGCACAAACTCCCCAAAAATGGTAGCACTCGTATTTTCCATCGCCCCCGAAACATAATCGCGCACCACCACTTGAGAATATTTTGGCCATGGGTAATCAACACCTAATTTTTTAGAGAAAAATTCCATCATCTCCGGAGTATTTCCGAATATTTTGCGTGCATAAGGCTCGTATTCGGGCTCTACATAATAATCCACGTCGAGCTTGCGCCATTTGTCTTTTACCACTGCATATTCGCCAATAGCCATCATAGCCAGATAAGGCGCATGAGGCAAATCCATCTTCCACGTATCGGTGCGCGTACCATCGGTGTTCTTTTTTGTTGACACCATCACGCCGTTGCTCAAGGTTTTAAACTTTTCTGGAACGGTTATAATAAGCTCTTGCGTCATCTTTTCATTGGGCTTATCGATGGTTGGAAACCAACACGATGACGATTCGGTTTCGCCTTGTGTCCAAATTTGAGTCGGTTTTAAAGGATCTTCATCCTTAGGATCGATAAAGTAAAGACCTTTGGCATCGGTTATGGCTGCACTGCCCATTGCTTTAACCCGCTCGGGATTGGCGGTATACTGCACATACACTTTATATTGTTCGTTGCGGGTGTAGCTGCGATCGAGCTTAATTTTTAATACATCGTTGGCATAGGTGTATTTTAAGTCCGACATGGCGCCGTTTTTATCTACAAGAGCTATACGATGCATATCGAAGCTTTTGGCATCTAAAATTAACGAGTCTGTGGCATACCAATACGGCTTAAAATCAAGTGTAGCCTTTCCGAAAAGCTGCATTTTAGGGATATCGAAACTAATTTCAATACGCGTATGTAGTAAATCATTTACGCGTGTAGCAGCTGGATTGTAAGTTTTCTCCAATCTGTTTGAGGCCGGGGCTTCAGCAGCGGTGGTGTCGCTGTTTTGTAAGGCCTCCATTAAGGCCTTCATCCATTCTTCGTCTACGGCAGTAGAATCAACCGATGCATTTTCTGACTTATCACGCTTTTTAAGACGGCAGGAGGAAGTGTAAACAGTTATTAATGAAACAAAAACGATAAATAAAAATCTGTTGAATGAAATGTTCATAATACAATATTAAGCTGCAAATATCCACTAATTAATGGATTAATAAAATAAATAGTGGATTCTAAATATATTCTGCGTTCAATTATTATTGACGGTATTATACCTTTGCAAGGTGAAAAAAAACAGCTTTGAATCCGACCGAATTTTGGTGAATAAACAGCCTGGGAATCTTGAAATAGTTATCAAGGGATCGGTGCCCACTCATCAAAAAATACTCTTAGTTATCTGGCTTATTGCCTGGACATTATGCGGTATTTATGTATTTACTCAAGTGTTTACTCAAAAAGGCGATACGCTTATTTTTATGATCGTTTGGATGTTTTTTTGGCTGTATTTCGAATACCGTATTACCAAGGCCTGGCTTTGGAGGACTTACGGGAAAGAAATACTGCAGATAAACAATAAGGAATTGAAAGTTTGTGTGGATGTTCCGTTAGGAAAGAAAGAACATACCTTTAAAACAGAAGATCTGAGCGGGTGGCATAATCTCGAAAAAGATAAGTCGGCCTTTGTGCGTAATTTTTACAGTGCTTTTTGGAATATTGGAGGCGAAACGGTTGGAGTTTTTCATAAAACAAAACTTCATGCTTTTGCCCGACAGATAAGCGAAGCAGATGCAGAAACGCTTATTTCACTAATAAAACAACACTTAAAGTAATGGAGCCGCTATACGGTATTGGCGATTTGGTGCGCCCTTTAAACGAAACGGGCGAAGGTTATGTGACCGGTTTTGAAAAAGGAGGCATGGTGCGCGTAAGCATTAGCGGATTTGAAATGCCCTTTTTAGCAAAACAGCTGGTGTTGATTCGTAGTGCAGAAACCAAGCATACAGCTGTTCCTGAAAATACAGCTCATAAGGCCAGCGATTTACCTGTAGACAGTATATATCTAATCTTTAGCTTCGAAGAAATAGAAAAAGATACGGCTCGCGTTGGTTTGTATTGGGTAAATAACTATGGAAGCGCTGTTTTTGCCGTATTGTATGCGCTCGAAGGGAAACAGTATCGCCTGCTTTCTGAGGAGCGTTTAGATGAAAAACAAATTAAGAAGATAACATCAGATACCCTAGAGCGTTTTACGGCATTTGACCGACTGTATTTTCAGGTAATGTTCATCACTAAAAATGGAGATTCGGTGCCTGCGCCCTTTACAGGATACGCACGCCACAACACACCGGCACTCATAAACTTTGCGGTTTGGCCACTTCAAAACACTACGGCG
>JBILCR010000343.1:0-3052 GCA_044353055.1 Flavobacteriales bacterium | reverse complement strand
TGGCGCTTCTGGATGCCGGCCTTGCAGATACCTCGGATATGGTAGACACCCAAGGCGGCAAAATAAACTTGTGTGATAAAGTTACTATTGAAGATTCGCACGAAGGCGGATACGGTCGTATTAGTTTAGCAAATGCCTTTGCGCAATCATCCAATGTGGGTATAATTAAAGCGGTTATGCGAGGCTTCTCTAAGCAACCGGTAAAATTTATCGATCAGCTTAAGAAGTTTCATTTGGATGTCAAATCTGGAATCGATCTCACTGAGGAGCTGGCCCCCACGCTGTACTATCCCGGACACGAAAAATGGTCGTGTTTGTCGCTGCCCAGTCTGGCCATGGGATATGAAATTCTCATTACCCCAATGCAACTCCTTACCTTTTTTAATGCGGTGGCCAACAACGGTACGATGGTAAAACCCCATTTGGTAAAAGAAGTACAACGTAACGGACAATTGGTTAAACGCTTTGATCCGGTAGTTGTTGATTCCGCCATTTGCAGTTTCGCTGCAGCTCAAAAAGCAAAAGCGCTGATGAAAAAAGTGGTGAACGGGGGAACCGCTAAGAAAATCGGGAATCCTCTTTATCAAATTGCGGGAAAGACGGGTACCGTTAAAAAGAAGCAAAGAATTAAGGTGAATGGAAACGTCGATGAGAAAATCAGTTACCGAGCCTCATTCGCAGGATTTTTTCCTTACGATGATCCGAAGTATTCATGTATAGTGGTGATTGAAAATCCGACTCAGAAAGGCATTTACGGGGCTGAAGTTGCTGCACCGGTGTTTAAAGATATTGCCGATCAAATTTATGCCCGCGAGGCGGGGATGCATAAGAAACCCCAGATTATAAGAAGCGATAAGGATGCAACATTTACAGATGCGGGTGCGGGCGTTTCGACGGATTATCAAACCATTCTAAAAAAATCGGGTATTGCAGCCACTATACCTGCAGGGGAATGGACACGATTAAAAAATAACGGCGCCGTAGTGAAAGCCGTACCTCAAAAAGTAACCTATACTCAAATGCCCGACCTCACGGGTATGGGCCTTCGCGACGCGCTTTACCTTCTCGAAAACATGGGTCTTGCTGTTAAAGTTAATGGGAAGGGCAAAGTGCGAAATCAATCCCTTGCGCCGGGAGTTGCCATTGTGCCCGGGGCCTTAATAATCATTGATCTTACCTGAAATGAAGTTGCTCAAGGACATATTATATAAGACCGGTGCAATTGAAATTGTAGGAAGCACGCAGCTGGCAATTTTTTCTATTACAGCCGATTCGCGTGCCGTCCAGAAAAACGGTCTTTTTGTTGCGGTAAGGGGCACTCGTAGCGACGGACACAAATTTATTTCTGAAGTATGCGAAAGCGGAGCTATTGCTATAGTTTGCGAACAATTGCCCGAGCGTCTTCAGGATAAAGTATGTTATGTTGTTGTAAAAGACAGTGCACCTGCCTTATCGGTTCTGGCGGCAAATTTTTATGATAATCCATCGGAAAAGCTACATTTAATTGGCGTTACCGGAACCAACGGTAAAACCACTACGGCAACACTACTTCACACGCTATTTACCCGTTTAGGATATGCGTGCGGTCTTATTTCGACCGTGGTGAATCGGATTGCAGACGAAGAAGTTCCGTCCACGCACACCACCCCCGATCCGCTTCAACTACAGCAGCTTTTGAGCAGAATGGTGGATGCCGGCTGTTCATACGTATTTATGGAAGTGAGTTCTCATGCCGTGGTGCAGCATCGTGTATCGGCCTTACGGTTTAAAGGCGGCATTTTCACAAATATTACGCACGACCATTTAGACTATCACGGCACTTTTGAGAATTATTTGAGTGCCAAACATGGCTTTTTTAAGCTATTGCCTAGCGATGCATTTGCCCTAATTAATATCGACGACGAACACTTTAGTGAGATGTCGGAATTACTCAAAGCACCTGTAAAAACCTATGGTTTTTCGCAGGCTGCCGACTTCAAGGTGCGGATTTTAGAAAAACAATTTGGGGGCATGTTGCTCAAAATAAACGAGCGCGAATTGTGGACCAACCTCATCGGAGCGTTCAATGCCTATAATTTATTGGCTGTTTATGGAGCTGCCATCTTATTAGGCCAAAATGAAGATGAAGTTTTGCAAGCAATGAGCCTTTTGCACAGTGTTGAGGGGCGGTTTCAATATGTTAAATCGGCTAGCGGAATTACAGCTATCGTTGATTATGCTCATACCCCGGATGCTTTAAGGAATGTATTGCTTACCATTGCCGACTTACGTACGGGAAATGAGCAGCTTATCACGTTAATTGGGTGTGGTGGCGACCGCGATCGTGCTAAACGCCCTGAGATGGCCGAAATAGCATCGCTTATGAGCGATAAGTTCATTCTTACGTCCGACAATCCCCGCTCCGAAGACCCACAGGCTATAATTGCTGAAATGAAAGAGGGCGTTAATCCGGCTGAGTCCAGAAAGATGCTTTGTATCGTGGATCGGCGCGAGGCGATTCGCACTGCCGTTCATCTGGCAAAGGCCGGCGATATCATATTAATTGCCGGAAAAGGGCACGAAAAATATCAGGAAATACAAGGGGTTAAACTACCCTTCGACGATATGGCAGAGGCTAAGGAACAATTTAATCAAATGGCACGCTGATGATTTACTATCTGTTTACTTATCTCGATCAGCATTTTAACCTACCCGGAGCCGGTGTATTTCAGTTTATCTCGTTCAGGGCTGCTCTAGCCTTGTTTACATCGCTGCTGATTTCAATGGTGTTTGGTCGTAAAATTATTAAGTATTTACAGTTTAAGCAGGTAGGCGAAATTGTGCGTGATCTGGGCTTGGAAGGTCAGTTATCGAAACAAGGCACTCCAACTATGGGTGGCCTAATCATACTTACGTGTATTTTAATTCCTACGCTCTTATTTGCCAAGCTTGACAATGTATATATCGTAGTGCTCATTATTTCAACCGTTTGGTTGGGCTTGATTGGTTTCTTAGACGATTACATAAAGGTATTTAAGAAGAATAAAGAAGGACTTTCAGGTCGATTTAAAAT
>JBILCR010000342.1:0-3054 GCA_044353055.1 Flavobacteriales bacterium | reverse complement strand
ATTAATTTAACCTCGCGGGTTACCGCATCCATATTTTCGAGCTGCCCTTTGGGTTCTAATTTTGAGTACCAAACATTGGGAAATGCCAGAATAATGTGCATGTGTTTGGAATAAGGCAGATAATTTAGAAAGGCTAATATGCCCAGAATATGAAACCACCACATCGAACGCTCCAAAAGGATGAGCGAATTTGTAGAGAGCCCCGAAAATAGAGGCACTATCCAAGACGAAACCGGGAAGGATCCAAAATTTTCATAATGTTCTGCCCCCCGAACCTGGAGAATACTGTCGGTAGCATTCATAATTAAAAATGCCGACATTAAAAGAACCTCGGTGATTAGAATGAGGTTAGCGTCTGACCTTGGAAACCCTTTGAGTTCGGGTTGATTAAAGCGCTTGAGCGAGATAATATTCCTTCGGATGTAAAAAATAATGACCCCAAGTAATACAAGCAGGGCAAGCACTTCGAATGTGCCAATCAAAAAATCATACAGCTTTCCTAAAAATGGCGCAAAAGCACGGTGTGTGCCTAAAAGTCCGTCAATAATTATTTCAAGTACCTCAATATTTATGATAATAAAACCGGCATACACAAATACGTGCAAAATACCAGCAATAGGCCTTACCATCATTTTGCTTTGACCCAAAGCTACACGTGCCATTAATTTCCAACGCTCGTTTTTGCGATCGTTACGTTCCAATGGCCTACCCAGCTGAATATTGCGAATTAATTTCCTGATATTAACGGTAAAAAGCGCCACACCGGCAGCAAAAAACAGGAAGAAAAGCAACTGTGCAAGCATCTTTGGAAGAATTAGCTTAGAGTTTATGTATCAAACAACAGACTTGTGTATTGGTTGGAGCCATCGGATTATTTTTTCTTGGATTTATCCTTTTTTCCAAACACAGAAACCTGCACATAACGCTGCGGATTTTCTTTTAAATCCTGAAGCAGAATCGATAAATTCTTGGTGCTGGTCTCTAAATTCACATAGAGTGAGTCGTTTTGGGCAAGCTGCCCGAGCGATCCCTCACCCCTTTCAATTCCCCCTAAAACAGAATTAAGTTGGGAGATGCTTTGCTGCAACTGTTGCATGGTTTCTTTAACGTTGCTTTTGGCCACATCATCGGTTATGCGGTCGAGATTGCTGAAAATATCGTTGAGTTTCGAATTGTTTTTACGCAAATTATCGGTAATGGATTTAACATTCTCGAAAATATCGCCTAAACGAGTGCGCTCTGTGGTAACAAGCAAGTCGGTTTGTTCGATGGCATGTTCCAGCCTGCGCATAGAGGTGTTCATGCTTTCGAACGTACTCATAAGTCCTGTTTGAGTTTTGCGGTTGAATACGTTATTAAACCCGTGCAAAACGGTATCAATAGAGCCTGCCAGATTTTCGACTTGCTTTTTAAGTGGGGTTAATGCATTCTTTATTTCGTCGGCAATGCCCACTTCGCGCACAGCAATGAGTGTATCTCCCGATTCGGCAAAATTCTTGGCATTGCCTAGTTGAAGGCTGAGTGTTCGCACCCCCAAGAGGTCGCTGCTAATATGAGCCTCGCTGTTTTTAGGAATTTGAATGTTGTTTTCTGTGATTAGGAACTTCACAACAATGCGGTATGAATTGGGCGCAAAGTAAATTTGATCTACAATTCCTATTTTAAAGCCATTGAGCTGCACGGTAGCAGAGGACTGTAATTGGTCTACGTTTTCAAAAACCGCATAATAGGTGCGTGCTCGAGAAAATAAATTTTTACCTTTTAGATAATTAAATCCAAAATAAAAAACCACCAGACACAATGTTACCATTATGCCCACTTTAGCTTCGCGTGAAATTTTTATTGAGGATGCTTCCACTTTTTAGTTATTAGTTTTCAGTAATTTCAGACATTGGCACCCGCTTATTATTGCGAAACGCCACTACAAAAGCGTCTTTAAAACCTAAGGTCTTCATTTCAGCCTGCAATTTAATCGCATCCTCGACTTTATCCAACTTACCCACCGTATATTTAAACAACTTATCCTGTTCATAAGACCATATTTCCTTAATTCCCTTAAAAACAGGGTCATTATTATTTAGCTGAGAGGGCGAACTGTGAATTTGAACCCGAAAAACAGGAGTACTTGAATTTTCGGCTTTATCAGGTCTGATTTCTGTAGCCGTTTTTTCTTCCTTAGGCTCTGACTCTTGTTTTTCAGTTTCTTCAGGCGGCGCCAATTTTCGTTTATCGGTTGTGCCTTCAACCCAAGCCTTATAGTGTTGAAAGGCATTTAAAATGGAGTGTGCCATTTGATTTTGGCCGGCGGTCGATTTTAAATACTGTTCTTCATCGCTATGGGTTAAAAATCCGGTTTCTATGAGAACTGCAGGCATAGTGGTGCGGTAAAGAACTAAAAAACCGGCCTGTTTCACACCGCGATCATGGCGCCTGGCATTCTGTTTAAATTGTTGTTGGAGCTTCTCGGCAAAAAACAAACTCTGAAAGAGATAGGCATTTTGATACAATGAAAAGATAATATGGGCTTCGGGCGAATTGGGGTCAAATCCGTCGTACTTCTTCTCATAATTGTCTTCTTGTAGAATTACGGCATTTTCTCTTCGGGCCACATTGAGGTTATCGTCGGTTTTATGGAGTCCCATTACAAATGTTTCGGCACCATAGGCTGTTTTAGGGCCACTATTACAGTGAATACAAATGAATAAATCGGCTTTGTTCTCATTCGCAATTTGAGCGCGACGATGCAGTTCAACAAAAACATCGGTTTTGCGGGTGTATACAACTTCAACATCCGGAAAATACTGTTCGATGAGCTTTCCAAGTTTGAGTGAAACGGCCAGGGCAACGTGTTTTTCGTATGCCGACGAGCCGTGGCATCCGCTGTCGTGCCCACCATGCCCGGCATCAATAACCACCTTTTTTAGCTTTTTATCTTTGGGCTGAATAAGGGTAAGTGCGGCACTTTCTTTGCGCTTATATGCCCATACACCTGCTGAAGAGCTGAGCAAAAACAGCACGAATAATCCAATGTTTATGGCTTTGTTATTTGTCTGC
>JBILCR010000341.1:0-3059 GCA_044353055.1 Flavobacteriales bacterium | reverse complement strand
GCGCTAGTGATTTTTCTTCGTCGGGCTGTGCCGCCATGCGCAAAAATCCCAAATCGGCCCCGCGCATAACGGCCATAAAGCGGTGGGATGGTATCTTCCAGCAAGGTTCGCTAAACGAAAAATAATCGGAGAATTTTACCGCTTCCTCTGCTTTTGATTTAATTACTGATGCGGTAAGAATGCCGTGCTTTTCGAAGCGTTGTCTTAATTCCTGACGAATTGGAGCATTTTCAGAAACCCATTCCGAAATAATATCTCCTGCGCCGGCAAGTGCGGCATCAATATCGGGTACATCCTGTTGAATGTAACGTTTGGCCCATTCGCGCGGGTTGCCTTGTTGCTGCGCAAAAATTTGCTTTGCCAGAGGTTCTAGGCCTTTTTCGCGTGCCATCGAAGCGCGGGTTTTACGTTTAGGCTTATAAGGCAGATACAAATCCTCGAGTTCCGAAAGGCTTTCGGCGTTTTGGATGGCCTTAATCAACTCGGGTATGCTTATGTTTTGTTCGGTGAGCGAATCAAGAATGCTGCGACGCCGATCCTCTAGTTTAAGCAGGTTTTGTCGCAAGGCTTTAATGGCCAGAATTTGCTCTTCATCGAGCATTCCGGTGCGTTCTTTTCGGTATCGGGCAATAAAGGGTATTGTGGCACCTTCATCAAGCAACATTATTACAGCGTTTATCTGCCTTGCCTGCAGGGATAATGCACGTGCAATGTTTTGGGTAAAATCCATTTCCCTAAGATACGTTTAGTCGCCTCTGTACAGTGGCAAATTAATTCTACGACAGAATGTTGGTGGCATTATCTTAATCTAATTTCAGCACGGCCATAAAGGCCTGCTGCGGAATTTCGACCGATCCCACCTGGCGCATACGTTTTTTACCTTCTTTCTGCTTTTCGAGGAGCTTACGTTTACGCGAAATATCGCCTCCATAACACTTGGCCGTTACATCTTTACGCATGGCTTTAACCGTTTCACGGGCAATTACCTTTGCTCCGATAGCGGCCTGAATAGCAATCTCGAACTGCTGACGGGGCAATAATTCTTTAAGCTTTTCACAGATTTTCTTGCCAAAGTCGTAGGCATTGTCGCGATGGATAAGGGATGATAATGCATCTACCGGTTCGCCGTTCAACATCAAATCGAGTTTAATCAATTTCGATTCGCGGTAATCAATCATGTGGTAATCAAATGAAGCATAGCCGCGCGAAATGGATTTCAGTTTGTCGTAAAAATCGAATACAATTTCACCCATCGGCATTTCAAAAATCAGCTCAACCCGATCGGTGGTGAGGTAATTTTGGTTGATCAGTATGCCGCGTTTCTGAATGCATAAAGTCATGATAGCACCCGTGTATTCAGCCTTTGTAATTACCTGAGCACGGATAAATGGTTCTTCGATATGATCCAGTTTGCTGGGATCGGGCAAATCGGTCGGATTGTTCACAACCAATTCTTCACCATTTGTTTTAAATGCCCGGTATGAAACGTTAGGAACCGTAGTAATAACCGTCATGTTGAACTCTCGCTCCAGGCGTTCCTGAATAATTTCCATGTGCAACATTCCCAGGAATCCACATCGGAAACCAAAGCCCAATGCGGCCGAACTTTCGGGTTCAAAGGTTAGCGAGGCATCGTTCAGTTGGAGTTTCTCCATCGAGTATCGAAGCTCTTCGTAATCTTCAGTATCCACAGGGAAAATCCCCGCAAAAACCATCGGCTTCACATCTTCAAATCCTTTGATTTGTTCTTTACAGGGCTTATCGACGTGGGTAATGGTATCGCCCACCTTAACCTCTCTGGCTTCTTTAATCCCCGAAATAAGGTAGCCAACATCGCCTGCTTTAACTTCATTGCGGGGTTCGGGCTTGAGTCGCAGCGAACCAATTTCATCGGCGAAATATTCCGAACCGGTTGCCATAAATTTAACCTTATCGCCTTTTTTAATCGAGCCATTAATCACTCTAAAATAGGCGTATATTCCACGAAACGAATTGAATACCGAATCAAAAATTAAGGCTTGCAATTCGCCATCAGGGTCGCCTTTTGGGGCCGGAATACGATTTACGATGGCTTCTAAAATATCGTTAACGCCCATGCCGGTTTTACCGGATGCCGGAATAATCTCGTCGCGTTTGCATCCAATCATGTCTACAATCTGGTCTTTTACTTCTTCGGGCATGGCACCGGGAAGGTCCATTTTATTGAGCACCGGAATGATTTCCAAATCGTGCTCGAGCGCCAGATAGAGATTCGATATGGTTTGCGCCTGAATGCCTTGCGCAGCATCAACAATAAGAAGAGCGCCTTCGCAGGCGGCAATGGAGCGCGATACCTCGTATGAAAAATCAACGTGGCCGGGCGTATCAATAAGGTTCAGAATATATTTCTCGCCATTCAGTAAGTATTCCATTTTAATGGCCTTACTTTTAATGGTAATGCCGCGTTCGCGTTCGAGGTCCATATCGTCGAGCACCTGTGCTTGCAACTCGCGATGCGAAACGGTTTTGGTATATTCAAGGAGCCGATCGGCCAGGGTCGATTTGCCGTGGTCGATGTGGGCGATGATGCAAAAATTACGGATATGTTTCATTGCGGCTGCAAAGATAGGCAAATTAAGCAGGGCACATATGCGCTATTGGGAGTCGCCTTAAATTTTGTCAACAGTCTTTTTTATGCTTATTCCGGCCGCCTGTTTGGGCTTTTATTTGAATGCGAACTCATCCTTGGCGCCGGGCTTTCGCTGCAAGTCCTCGCCCCAACCGCTACCGCTAATGGGGCTGCGGGCTTTTCGCTTCAATCCCTGCCGGGGTAATATCCTCCTTGAGAGTCGAACCTGCAAATTCATAGTAAAGCCGCTTCAGCACTAAATGAAATACATGCTCATTTGAACTTTGCCTTCGAGAGCCTCAGGCATCAACTCATTGGTGGTTAGGGTTGGCCCACTTTATTTTTCTTTTGTCTGACCGCATTTCTGCTACAAGGCAACATCCAAATCCGATAGTCACAATTGTGGAATTAAGCCCCGCGTAAATTCATAGTTATGAGTCGTGTATATTCA
>JBILCR010000340.1:0-3081 GCA_044353055.1 Flavobacteriales bacterium | reverse complement strand
GGCAGTCCGGAGAACAAACGCTGGGCTTATGCGGCCAGTAAATTACACATGGAACATGCTCTTTTTGCCGCCGGTCGAGAGTTTGGTTTACCTTTTCAAATAATGCGCTTTTTTGGATGTTACGGCCCGGGCATGGCAAAGGGTTGGTGGGGCGGTCCACAATCGGTTTTCATCGAGCAGGCGCTTAAGGGCGAGGCATTTGAAATACATGGAGACGGCCTTCAAACACGTTCTTACGTGTATATTGACGATTTAATAGAAATGGTGCGGCTCCTTATCGAAAACGAGCAGCTCGAGTCGGATATTTGGAACATCTGCGCCGCAGCTGAAACCGCCATTAGTGTGGTTGAGTTGGCAGGCATAATTCAAAATCTTGTAAATCCGAAAACACCCCCTGAATTTAATTTTGTGCCTTACCGTTCGTTTGGAACGTACGAAGATGTGCGCCACCGAAGTGGAATCGCCGATAAGGCAAAAGTGCGGCTCGGTTGGGAGGCAAAAATTGGATTGCTAGAAGGGCTTAATCGCACCTTAAAATCGATGTAGCAAAAGAAAGATGAACAGGGAAAGCCCTATAACGTGCTGGATTCTCCTGCCTGTATACAACGAAGCCGAGATCCTTTCGGAGTGGATGCGGGCCATAGATGCTGCGTTGGCGACCAGCAAAAATCGCTTTGTACTTTCTGATGATGGCAGCAGCGACCAAATTAAAGAAACGCTCGCCTCTGAAACAGGGCTTCCACCATATGTAATATTGGGCGACGGCATCAACCGGGGGCCGGGGGCTGCGTTTGCCATAGGCTTTGAATATATTCTACAACAAGGAACGCCAGGCGATTTGGTAGTTACCCTCGAAGCGGATGGAACGGCCGATTTAACCAGTTTATATCCTATGCTCGATGCGCTTAAAACGCATCACGTGGTTATGGCATCGGTATATTTACCGGGTGGAGGTTTCACACAAACTGCTTGGTTTCGCCTGATCCTTTCCAATTGGGCGAATGCACTTACACGAACCATTTTAAACCTTCCTTACCATACACTCACCTCATTTTACAGAGCATACCGCTTCGAAGCGATACAACAATTAAAACAGCGCTTTCCGCAACTTATCGAAGAAACGGGCTTTATCTGCCAGGTGGAGTTGCTGTATAAATGCAAAAAAGCGGAATTGGACATCACCGAAATTGCCACCAAAGTATTTTCAGACCGACGCAGAGGTCCGTCAAAAATGAAGGTAATGCGAACAATTTTAGAACATTTACACTTTATTTTTAAGACAAAACTCCACGCATGAATTCAGGGATTCACTTAAAACGCGCCGCATTGAGCGATGTTGATGCCATTGCACAACTGGCACATACTATTTGGCATGCCCATTATCCGCAAATTATTGGAATGGAGCAGGTGAGGTTTATGCTTGAAAAAATGTATCATCCCAATGTACTTGCTCAACATATTTCAGATGGGCCTCAGGAATTTTATATCATACAAAGTGCGTCTGAAGCACTGGGATTTATTGCTCTTGAACCTAATGAACAGGGAGGGCTGTATCTCCAAAAATTGTATTTAATCCCCGAAAAACATCGACAAGGAATTGGCGCCGGTGCTTTATCAGCCGCCATTGCACAGTATCCAAAAGCTCAAACCATACGGCTGCAGGTAAATCGTCAAAACCACACAGCAATTAATTTTTACTTTAAACATGGCTTTACCATTGAGCGCGTGGCCGATTTCGATATTGGCGAAGGCTATTTCATGAACGATTTTGTGATGATAAAGCACATACGTTAGCCACTTGGTTTAGTTTTCAACACGAGCCATTCAGGCGGGATAAAAAAGTATCTTGCACTCATGTTAAGTTATCAGGGAGCTGTACTCGAAAAGCTCATCATCCATTTTGTCGGAAATCCTTCGAACGAAGAACCACTGCAGCTTTCAGCGCAGGGCATAGATATTAAAGATGAACACCACGAACTGCTCACGCGGTTCTTGATGCATGCCTTTAAAACTGAAGGATTCTATCATTTCAATCCATCGGGCAATACCGTTTACGAGGCCTGCAAGTCAATCTTCGAAAACCCTGATGCGCTTGTGGAAGCCTCTACACAAATGGCGCAGCATCTGTACGATGTTAGCACACACCCCAAAATCCTACCCGGTGATTTATTCGTGGCGCGCTTGAGTCAGGTTAACCTGCACAACGAACTGCACGACGCTATCGTGATACTCAAAGCCGAAACCGAAGATAATTTTATGCAGGTAGAATGGGAGGGCGCCACCTCAGACGCCATTATGTCAAAGGGGTACCGCCTAGACAGGGTGGACAAAGCCTGCCTGATATTTTCATGCGATTCGCTCGAAGGCTACAAAGTGCTGGTGGTGGATAAAACAAATGGCAACGCCGCCGAGGCACAATACTGGACCGACGCCTTCCTCGATTTAGAAGCCGCCGAAGACAGTTACCATTTTACGCAGCAATACATGAACTTAACCAAGCAATTTGTGCGCGAACAATTGCCTGAGGAGTTTCAGGTAATCCCTTCCGAACAAATTGCCATGCTGAACCGCGGATCGAAATTTTTCAAGGAAAACGAACGCTTTCAGATGAACGATTTCGCCGAACAGGTGATGCAGGCTCCCGAAGTGGCCGAATCGTTCCGGAAATTTGCCGAAAATAATATCGAAGCTCAAGATGATCATAGCATTACCGAAGCGTTCGACATTAACCAGCAGGCCGTAAAAAAACATTTGGGCATGTTTCGCAGCGTATTAAAATTGGACAAGAATTTTCACATCTACATCCACGGAAACCGCAACATGATTGAACGCGGCTTCGACGACGAGAAGAATTTAAATTATTACAAGGTGTTCTTCAGTAACGAAACCACGAATTAAAGAACCGAGCTACCTTATTTTGTCTTGAATTGCTTTTCGTAAAGAGCAATCCATTCATTGGGCGTCATTTTCGAAAACAATTCGCTCAATAAAGGAATTGGCATTTCTTCGGGCTTTTTAAAGCGGATGCAGCTTTTGCCCATATCGAGTTTTGATTTAACATGTTTGGGATATTCGGCCGTA
>JBILCR010000339.1:0-3085 GCA_044353055.1 Flavobacteriales bacterium | reverse complement strand
TTTACAAACGAAGATTTGGCGAAATTTAAAAATACTCGCGAATCTCAAACCATTCGCGGCTTGGAGAGTGTTTCAGGCAAAGCTTCCGATTTGGCATCGAACTTCACGTTTTACGGCAATCCCAACCGCATCGGTTTAACCTTGGAAATGGCTCGTAAAGTAAGTGCCGCCGATGTGATGCGCGTTTACAATCAATACGTTAAAGGAAAGGCATCTGTTATCCTAAGTGTGTATCCAAAAGGCAAGCCCGAACTAGTGGCCCGTGCCGATAATTTCACCCCGAAGAAATCGTGGGAGATTGGCGGAGCAGAAAGCGATCAGTATAAAAACCTGAAATACAATAAGGCAAAAGACAACTTCGACCGCAGCAAACGTCCGGGTGCGGGTCCAAATCCGCAGGTGAAAGTTCCGAATTTCTGGAAAGAGAATTTCACCAACGGCATGAGCTTGATTGGCGCAGAAGATTTCGATTTGCCGGTATTTGATTTCGTGATTAGCTTTCCGGCTGGACAGCTCACTGAGGATCAATCGAAAGCGGGATTATCGAGCTTATTGGCTTCTATGTTGAACGAAAGTACAACGGGTTATACTTCGGAAGCCATGACCGAGGCGTTGGGGAAATTGGGTTCGGAGATTTCGGTTAATGCCGACCGCGAAAACATTTCGTTTTATGTGTCGGGATTAACCAAAAACCTCGATGCTACATTGAAGCTTTTGGAGGAGCGACTATTTCGTCCGAAGTTTGATGCCGATGAATTTACCACGGCCAAAACCCAGCAGTTGGCGGGTATTGCCAACCGCGGCACACGTGCCACAGCCATTGCCGATATGGTGTATGGTAAATTGTTGTATGGTAAACACAATATGGGCATACCTCTAAGCGGAACAGCTAAAACTGTAGAAGGCATTACCATTGACGATTTGAAAAAGCATTTTGCAACTTACGTTCAGCCGGGCAAAGCACGCCTGGTGTATGTTGGCTCCGTAAAGAAACCCGAATTGTTGCAAAAAATTGGATTCCTTAAAGCGTGGACCGATAAGATGGCCTATCCAACGCAAACGCTTGTTGATTTACCGTCAATAGACAAAACCCGCATTTATTTTGTGAATAAAGACAAAGCGCCGCAATCTGAAATTCGTATTGGATACCTTGCGCTTCCATACGATGCTGATGGAGAATTTTACCGCGCCAATGTAATGAATTACAATCTGGGCGGAAATTTCAATAGCCGCATCAACTTAACATTGCGCGAGAAACGCGGTTTTACTTATGGCGCGCGCAGTTCGTTTTCGGGTAACTTTATGCAAGGGCCGTTTACTGCTTCGGCAGGTGTTAAAGCTGAGAAAACCGACAGTTCGCTGATGGACTTTTTCAATGAAATTAAGTTGTTCCGCGAAAACGGCATCACGAATGACGAATTGGGTTTCATGAAATCGTCGCTCGGACAGCGCGATGCCTTGAAATACGAAACGCATTACCAAAAACTATCGTTTTTACGCGATATTTTAGTGTATAACCTCAGCAGCGACTTTACGCAGCGACAGGCCGGTATCTTGCAAAGCATGACCGTGGAGCAGATAAACGCGCTGGCGAAAAAGCATCTTCCGCTCGATAAGATGATTGTGGTGGTAGTAGGCGATAAGGCAAGCAATCTGGACAAGGTGAAGGCCTTAGGCTATGAGGTAATCGAACTGGATGCTGAGGGAAATTCTGTGAATTAACATTCATTCTTCGACCTGGCTTTATGGTTCAATAATCGATTTTGTGAACAAAATAAACAGCCTTTTTATCGTTTAGATAGTTCATAAATTTATTTTTGAATTCAATCAAGAGTAGCGTTGTTGTATTTGTCAATTACACTTTAAACCAATTTACAGTTATGAATACCCGATTGATTTTCGCCTTATTTTATTCAGGAACTATTTTTTTATTCTCCTGCGCAGGAAATGATTCTACCATTGAGAAGGAGAAACTCGAGCTCGAAAAAGAAAAGTTAAAACTGGAGCAGGAAAAACTTGAACTTGAAAAAGAAAAAGGAGAGGCATACGGTATCAAGGATGGTGCAGGAATGGATAAGCCGAGAAAGCCTAATAATCAGGGCAATCAGGCGAAAGTAACCGGCCAAAATGTGAACATACGTTCATCGCATTCTGTGGAATCAAAAGCTATTGGTATGCTTGGGTATGGCGAAACAGTTACTGTTATTGGGCAACACATTCCGGAAGGCAATTACTCTGAAGCTATCTTAAAAGAAAAAACACAATTTTATGATGAAACTTTTAGTAACTATGTTTTTACGCTTACCAAAGGGAAGGCTGTAATTGTTGAAGGGGCTGTTGATCGTATGTATTACAATATTTCGTTTATTGATGATAAAACCAAACGAAAATCGTATGCCCGAATCAGTGCCGATAATCTTGAATTTATTGGGGGTGAAATATGGAAAAACATTGTTAATTCGAAGGGACAAAGCGGCTGGGTTCTAGGTCGGTATATTCAATCCTTTTAATTTTAATCAGTTACAACAATCTTGTGAAATACTCCTTTGGATTTTTAACTTTAGGTTTTGCTGTTCTAGGAGCTATCTCCTGCAATTCGGATGCTTCACCTGCAGAACATGGTGCATTAACGACTTCTACCATAGAAAAAGAATCAATGGATGCATCTGGACATACCCCTTCAAAGATTGCTTCAGACAGTATCGCGCTCACAAAAGACAAGCTAACAGGTCGATTCGATTACACCAAAGACAAAGATTTTGTGAAAGTAGCCGATGAGTATTGCACAAAATCCTCCTACATGCACAAAGAGGCTTATGCAAAGTTTGTTGAAATGTGTAAGGCTGCAAAAAAAGATGGTGTTACATTAAAGGTGATATCAGGCACCCGAAATTTTAATGAACAATGCGCTATTTGGAACCGTAAATGGGAAAAATATATTGCGCAAAAGGACAGTATAGAAACTATGAAAACGATACTTACCTACAGTTCAATGCCGTCAACATCTCGGCATCATTGGGGAACCGATATAGACATCAATAGTCTGGAAAACAGTTATTTTGACAGTGGCAAAGGTTTAAAGGAG
>JBILCR010000338.1:0-3086 GCA_044353055.1 Flavobacteriales bacterium | reverse complement strand
CGGAGAATTTCGCGACCATCTACCATGGGCGCGTCAGCACTGTAGCTCGGTGCTACAGGTTTAACTTTTAGTGCCGAATGTTCGTTTTCGCTGTATAGCCAGCTCGAATAAAGTTCTTTTGACTCGGTGTCTTTATCTTTAAGCCACTGAACTAGTGTATTACGCGTATCGTTGGCTCCTAGATGTACCGTTTCGCGCAGCACCTTGCGGCAACACTCTATTACATCGCGCCGTAGCAATTCCTTAGCCTGTTCCAGCTGAGTTACCCGCGCCGTAACTTCTGCGTTGTCTGCAGAGTGCGCTAGGTCGTTAAGCAATGGCATCGCCGAGGCGCGTAAGTTTTTCAGGCTATCTTGGAATGACTCCCAAGCAGCCTTTCGGGCATCGCGAACCGTATTTTTTGCCGTTTGCTCAATAGCACTTAGTTCTTCTTCATTAGCCAACGCTGTAGAAACAATCCATTGTTTCATGCGGCTTAAACCATCGTATTCGCTTTCCCACTCCAGGCGCTCCTTTGATTTATACCTCTCATGCGAACCTGATGTAGAATGGCCTTGAGGCTGAGTAATTTCAGTAATGTGAAACAGTACCGGTTTATGTTCGGCACGGCATCGCGCAACACCTTCCTGATACATTTCAACCAATGCGGGGTAATCCCAGCCTTTAGCGGTGTATATTAAAATGCCGTTACCATCACCTTCGTCCTTAAAACCTTCGAGCGCTTTCGAAATATTAGCTTTGGTGGTTTGATAACGTGTGGGTACCGAAATACCATATCCATCATCCCACACCGACATGGCCATGGGAACTTGCAATACGCCTGCAGCATTCATGGTTTCCCAAAAATGCCCTTCAGAAGTACTGGCATCGCCAATAGTACCGAAGGCTACTTCGTTGCCTTCGTTGGAAAGGTGATTAAATTGGTGTAATTCGCTGTTATTTCTATAGAGTTTAGAGGCTAAGGCAAGCCCCAACAAACGAGGCATTTGTCCGGCCGTAGGCGAAATATCTGATGAAGAATTTTTTAATTCTGCAAGTGAGCGAAACGTACCGTCGGCATTTACCGTCGCTGTTGAGTAATGCCCATTCATGGAGCGTCCGGCCGACATGGGTTCGGAATCGGCGTCGGCATGGGCATACAATTGGGCAAAAAATTCCTGAACAGTGAGCAAACCCGCAGCCATCATAAAAGTTTGGTCGCGGTAATAGCCCGAGCGAAAGTCGCCTTTCTTAAAGGCTTTTGCCATGGCAATTTGCGCGATTTCTTTTCCATCGCCAAAGATGCCAAACTTTGCCTTGCCGGTTAACACCTCTTTTCGTCCCAATAAACTGGTTTCTCGACTCTCGCAAGCAATGCGGTAATCGTTTAAAATTTCCGAACGAAAATCTTCAAAACTTAATTCATTGGGTTCCTGCATTTGGGGCATTTGGTTTTGACGCATAAGCCTCGAAATTTGCGCAAATATATGAATATAGCTTTGTTTTTCGATGCCGTGATGCGGTATCAGATGTTATCTTTTGTTAACATAAACGGCTTGCGCTAATTAAGGCATTATTACCAATCCGAATCAAGAACCAGCCATTCGCGCACATAGCGGTCCGACTCAAACCACATTGCCCTATGTAAAAGTATAGCTCCCTCTTTGCTTATTTCAACGCCAGCCTCTCCTTTACGTTTAATTTTATGGATCAGCTTTTCGGTTTGAAATGGGCTAATTTTATGTAAACGTTCAATTGGTATTCCACTGGATGTTCTTAATCCAATTATAATAAGTTCGTTAAATAGGTCGCGCTCACTTAATACTTCAATTTCATTTGGCGCATCATTGGTAATCAAATGGTTAATGTAATGTTGGTTATGCGCCTTATTGATGCGGCGGTGTTGCCCATTAAAGGAGTGGGCCGATGGACCTAGTCCGATGTAGTGCGTTCCGTTCCAGTAATTGCTGTTGTGCAGGGCCCGGCAATTCGGTTTACTAAGGTTCGATACCTCATAATGATCCCAGTTATTTTCAAGTGACCAATGCTGTAACATTTCGAAATGTTGTGCGGCGCGTTGGTCATCAACGGGCGCTGATTTACCTTTTTTAATGTTTTGATGGAGGAGTGTTCCTTCTTCAACGGTTAGGGCATAGCACGAAAGATGATGTATCGGCAATGAAGGTATTTGCTGCAATTGTTGAAGCCAAAGGGTATCGCTCATCCCTGGAATACCGTAAATTAGGTCGATACTGATGCGATCGAATCCGGCCTTTACTGCCCATTCAATGGATTGATAAACCTGCTTTACAGAGTGTTCTCTTTTCATGTAACGCAACATGGCTTCATCAAAACTTTGAACACCCATGCTCAGTCGATTTACACCGACTTGCTTTAAAAAGGTAAGATATTCAAAGGTGGCATCTTCCGGATTGAGCTCAAACGTAAATTCGTCTGGCATGTTTGTAAAATAGCTTGGAAGAATGGCCTCCAGAATGAGCTCTAATTCATCGGGGGTTAATTGAGAAGGTGTTCCACCACCAAAATATAAGGTCGAAAATGATTCGGTAAGCTCGTTTCTGCGGAGTTTTGCCTCGAGGGTTAAGGCACGACAAAATTCGGACTTAAACTTTGTGGACGTACTGAAGTGAAAATCGCAGTACACGCATGCTCTGCGGCAGAAGGGAATATGAACGTATAGGCCAGCCATTTTGGGAGCTAAAAGTTACCTATACGTATTGTGTCATTTCCTGCAGTGGATTCGGAATATATTCCATCAGGAAGGGCAGGGGCGGGCAGTCCTTCACCCAAATTGTTTTCTGTTTTAAAAACACGTATTTCGTCAAAAAGATTTTGTTGCAGAAAGGCATCAAGGGTAAATTTTCCTCCCTCTACTAAAATACTTTGTATCCCAGCTTTAAATAAATGTTCAAGAACGTCGTATAGATACGAGCTTGCTCTGCATAACTTTAGTGTATCCGTTTGCTTAAGTTCAGGTCGTTCTATAGTCATGCGCCAGGTTGGCGCACCGTCACTAAATACCGAGTAATTCGACGAAAGTCTCATGCGGGGATCAAGCACCACACGCAGCGGATGTTTACCGGGCC
>JBILCR010000337.1:0-3090 GCA_044353055.1 Flavobacteriales bacterium | reverse complement strand
CATTAAATGCAATGTTTAATCGCGAGGTGAATTTGTCGTTACGCAACTATCCCGATACCGTTTTAGCAGAGTTGGCAAAAAGTGCCGGCACCATGAACCAAAATATGGCTCATTTAAATACCATCAACACGCAGCTGGCATATACCAAAGTAAAACTCGAACAATTGCCCAATCTAAGTGTAACAAGCAATTGGTCCTGGCAAAACAACAGCAACAACCGAATCATGGATGCGTCGCAACCTTGGATTCAATCGCGTTTTATTGGCCTCCGACTCAATTGGGATTTGCCCGTTAACGCTACCCGAATTACAGCACTTCAGGTGGCCCGATTAAACTGCACACAGGCAGCATTACTGGAGGAATCGGCACGCGAAAAAGATGAAGCAAAAAACAGCAGGCTGCACAGCGACTATCAAATGGCTCGCAATAATATACGCACCGCACAGGCCATTGCCTCGCTCGAAAGCGAATCGTTTTACCACGTAAAGAATAAATACGAAGCAGGTTTGCTCGACACCGAAGATGTCATCAAAGCGCATCGTAAAGTAACTCAGGCAAATATTAACGCCATTGCAGCCGAGGCTAACGCATTGCTGCAGCGCGAATACATAAAAAATGCAAAATAAATGATCAAAGTAACAGCCGCCGCGGGACTTATCTTTCTGCTGTTTTCCTGCAAGGGCACCGATGAAACGCGCCCCATTCGCAAGACCATCGACGAATTGGTGTTTGCCGCAGGTACGCTCGATGCATCAGACCGATACATGCTCACTGCTCAAAGCGAAGGCTATATTACCTCGCTTTCGGTGCATGAAAACGATACGGTACATGCCGGATTTATTGCCGCAACTATAGAGAATACCACAAACTCGGTTAACGCCGCCGCTGCTGCACAGCAAAGCGCAATTGCCGCCGCTAATCTAAACGACAACGCACCCGCAATTGCAGAAAAACAGGAAGCCCTTAAACTAGCACGCGAAAAAGAAGCTTACGAACGTACTAATTTTGAACGTTTTAGCACCTTGTATGAGAAAGGTAGCGTATCGAAAACCGAAAAGGAGCTTGCTCAAATAAGCTATACCTCAGCTCAAACTGCCCGCGAGGCCATCGAACAACAAATCAAACTCATTAAGCAGCAAAATAAAGAACGGTATATTAGTCAAAACGCACAGGCTTTGGCGCTGGGAGCTGCCGATCAATACAGCCGCATTCAGGTTTTATCGGATGGAACCATATTTAAACTCTTCAAGAAAAAAGGCGATTTCATTCGCAAAGGCGAAGCATTAGCGAGTATTGCCAGACCCAAATCTATTGTAGCACGGCTCAATGTTGACGAAAGTGGTTTTTCAAAAATAAAAGTCGGACAAACCGTAAGCATTAAATTAAATACATTGCCCGACTCGGTATTTAAAGGAAAGCTCGAAACCATTTATCCTCAATTTGATGAGGCCAGCCAGTCATATCTGGTGGATGTTACTATAAATATCCCGCAACGACTGCAAGCATTGGGAACACGATTGGAAGGGAATATATTTATCGCACAAAAAAAAGATGCTTTGCTGATACCGCGTAATTTATTGAGTTACGACAATACCGTGCGGGTAAAAGGAGATGATACTCCCCGAAAAATAAGCGTTGGAATTAAAAGTACCGAGTGGGTTGAAGTGTTGAGTGGCATTACCGAAAACGATATTCTGTTGCCCCTAAAGCCCTAAAATGAAAAAGCATCCGGTAAACCGCGAAATTGCTTCCACCTATTTTAAATCGGGTAGAAAACAAACATTGGTGGCAATTTTGGGAGTGCTGTTGGGCATGGCCGTGTATATGTTTATGAACTCCATGAACAAGGGCTTTAACCGATCGGCCAACGAGTCGTTTTTTAAAATGACGGCACACCTGCGCATTTACAGCGATGATGTTTTAAGTCAACCCATTGCACGTCAAAAAACTACAGAACCGTTAATTATAAATCCGGGGATTACTCCCTCATCAAACCGCATTGTAAACCCACGCGAATTGGTAGCATTGATTAAAAAACAAGCCGATGTTACTGTTGTGGTACCTCAGGTAGGAACCAGCGTTTTTTACAATAACGGAAAATCGCAAGTGGCCGGTCGAACCGTTGGATTTATCCCCTCAGAAGGCGAAAAACTCTTCAACATAAAAAGCTTCATGGTTCAGGGCAATTACGACGATTTGGAACGGGTGCCCAATTCGGTAATTATTGGAGCCGGCCTTGCCGATAAAATGAGCGTCGAAACCGGCGATAAAATTAGCATTACCTCGCCCAAAGGCGTTCAGCGCTTGATGTCGATAGTGGGGATTTTTAAAACAAGCAACAGTTACGAAGACCGCTCCAAGAGCTACATGTCGCTGCACTCCGCCCAGCAACTGCTGCAGGAGGGCGGTTCATTTGTAACCGATATCAATGTGAATTTCAGCGATTTTAATCTCGCCATGGAGCGTGCAGCATGGTTTAGCGAGATCAGTGGTTACAAAGCCGAAGACTGGCAAACGGCCAACGCCACTTTTGTAGCCGCTTCGAAAATGCGAACCATTGTAATAACCTTTGTTTCGCTCACGCTACTGGTAGTTTCCTGTTTTGGTATTTACACCATTTTAAACATGACGGTGAGCCAGAAAATTAACGACATTGCTATATTAAAGGCCATGGGTTTTGAAGGAAAGGATGTGGTTCGGATTTTTGTATATCAGGCACTTACCATCGGATGCATTGGAGTTATTTTAGGCATTATTGCCGCCATAATCCTCATTCAGTTTCTACAGAAAGTGTATATAGGCGGCGACATTGGATATTTCCCCATTCGTTTTGAGCCTTGGGTGTTTCTGCGCGGCACATTAATTGGCATGGGCATTACATTTCTGGCCGGCTTTATTCCGGCCCGCAAAGCCGCCAAAGTGGATCCTGTTGCCATATTTAGAAAATAAAAAATGAAGGTCCTGGAAGTTGAAAATATCCGAAAGAAATTTTACGACCCCATCGAATTCGAGGTTTTAAAAGGCATTAGCTTCGACGTAAAAAAAGGCGAATTTCTAAGTTTAGTGGGCAAATCAGGAAGTGGAAAATCT
>JBILCR010000335.1:0-3091 GCA_044353055.1 Flavobacteriales bacterium | reverse complement strand
CGCGAATTCCTTTCACAAGGGGCTCTTCGGGGCCCACCACCACCAGCTCAATGGAGTTTTCTAAAACAAAACGTTCAATCGCTTTGAAGTCAAGGATATCAAGTTCAACGTTGATTCCACATTGGCGGGTTCCGGCATTGCCCGGAGCTATGTATAGGCTGCCCAGTTTTGGGCTTTGGGAAATTTTCCAGGCAAATGCATGTTCTCTTCCGCCCGATCCTAATATGAGTACATTCGTTTTCATGGCAGGGTATTCTTTATGTACCAATCCGCCAGTATTAAATCCTGCTGACGGGTAATTTTAATATTTTCTTCGTTACCATTTACGGTGGAAACAACTACTCCATCGGCTTCCAATACAGAGGCGCAGTCGGTAAATTCTTTACGATATTCCTGCTCAAATGCTTTTTTAATGAGCGTTAACTTAAAACACTGCGGGGTTTGAACCAAGGCAATATTTGACCGTTCAACAGCTTTACTCTCCATTCCGTTTATAATTCTCACCGAATCATTAGGCGCAATTGCCGGTACGGCTGCTCCATTAAAATAAGCGGCCTCAAAAACGCGTTCAATAGTCTCTTTAGAAACCAGCGGTCTTACTCCATCATGTACAGCCACAAAATCTGTGGTAACCAGGGCAAGTCCATTTTTTACCGAGTGGAATCGGGTTTCACCGCCAATAACTGCCTGATGAGGGATACTGAAATGATATTCTGTGCATAAGACACTCCAATACTCCCGTTGATGCGCAGGAAGCACCAGTACAATAGGCGCATCGGGTGCGGCCTTATGTAAAGCCTGGAGCGTATGCATAAGTACAGGCTTGTTGCCCAGTAGCAAGAACTGTTTAGGAACCGATGCATTCATACGGGTTCCGCTGCCGCCTGCTACAACAATAAAACTGCGATCCACCTTATAAAATCAACATCGCGTCGCCGTAGGTGTAAAAGCGATATTTTTCCTTTACAGCCTCCTTATATGCTTCCATGATGAATTCATGTCCTGCAAATGCTGAAACCATAATCAGGAGCGTGCTCATTGGCATATGAAAATTGGTGATCAGCGTGTTGGCAACTCTGAAGTCGTAAGGAGGATAAATAAATTTATTGGTCCAGCCATCGTAAGGTTTTAAATAACCTTCGGTGGAAACAGAGGTCTCAATAGCACGCATGGTGGTTGTACCTACAGAAACAACACGATGCCGCTCCCTTCTGCTCTTATTAACAATTTCAGAAGCCTCTTCAGAGATCACCATCTCTTCGCTGTCCATTTTGTGTTTACTAAGGTCTTCTACTTCAACGGTGCGGAAACTCCCAAGTCCAACATGTAGGGTTATCTCAGCAAAATTAATTCCTTTGAGCTCCATACGCTTCATAAGCTCACGGCTAAAGTGGAGGCCTGCGGTAGGAGCAGCAACAGCACCCTCAACTTTGGCAAACACAGTTTGATAGCGCAATTCGTCTTCTTCGTCGGGTTTGCGGTTTATGTACTTCGGGATAGGGGTTTCTCCTAGGGAATATAAAACACGTTTAAATTCCTCGTGAGGGCCATCGAATAAGAAGCGCAGCGTGCGTCCTCTTGATGTGGTATTATCGATTACTTCGGCAACCAGCGAATCATCATCGCCGAAATACAGTTTATTGCCTATACGAATTTTTCGAGCAGGATCAACCAATACATCCCACAAACGGCTCTCTCGGTTTAGTTCGCGTAACAGAAACACTTCTATTTTAGCGCCTGTTTTCTCCTTGTTTCCATACATTCTTGCGGGAAACACACGCGTATTATTGATGATAAACGTATCGCCATCATCAAAATAGTTTAAAATGTCTTTGAAGGTTTTATGTTCTATAGTTTTTGTTTTTCGGTCTAAAACCATCAAACGGGCATCGTCCCTGTTTTCGGCCGGCCGCTCAGCGATGAGCTCCGGGGGCAGTTTAAACTTGAAATTCGACAATTTCATGTGTTGCCTATATTAAAAATTAGCGGGCAAAGGTACAAAAAAGCCAATCAGTTCGTCACGATAATTTTAGTCTTTGATTGAGTATTTGTTTGTGCAATTTGAACGCCCAATTCAAGTAACCCAAAATTAGGGTGGAGTAAACTTAAATTAAGAGTATGATAGGTTTGCCCTGTTTAAGTGACAAACCGCAAAGCCGATTAATTGAAATTTCAAATGCTTATTTTATCTTTTTTTGGAATTCGCCATAAGACCAAATACCTTTCTTGGGCTTTTCTCCTTTTTTTGTTAGTACACCTTCTCCATGCATAACATAGGATTCCAGATATTTAGTTACCCCTCCATTGTAATAATCGCCATTTTCAAAATACATTTTTACATTTTGAGGTATTAGCGCATCATTTTCGAATTTGCCAACTATTTTCAAACCATTTTTATATTTCAATTCGCCTTCTCCTGAAATCATAATTTCTGTATTTGATTGATCAAAAACTTCAATCGATAATCTGTCAGGTCCTAAATTAAAGGGAAAATGCATGCATAAACAAAAATTAACACTAACCCTCCCGTTTAAAACACTCCCATCTTTAAAATATTTAGTTGCATTATTACCAAAAATGGATTGATACTCTTTTGTTACAATGGAAATCCAATTCCCATTGTCAAAGTAAATATCGTCTGTATATTCCCCGCCGCACATCAAAAATTTTACATAATCTCTTCTACGAATAATCTTCCCATTTTTTATAAACACTATATTATTTCTGTAAGTCAGCTTAGTTGTAAAAGTGTCATTTTCAATAACCTTAACAAATTTCCAATTTGATACTTCCTCGCCTTTAAAATTCCCTGTTAATTAACCTTTCCACATGTCCAATTCAAATTGTCCAATTCCATTTGGCTCGCCGTCTAAAATTGGCCCATTGTAAACACCATCCATCACTGTTCCATTGTAGAATTTTAAAGTGCCAACCCCGGTGAATTTTTTTGAAGCCTTTGTCTCTGACTCATCTTTATTGGATGACGTTTGACTTATACTTTTTGAATTTTCCTCTGCTTTGTTTGTTTCAGAATCAGAATCGCAATCTTTTATTGTAGTAGTTTCAATTATACTCCTGGTTTTAAAATCAT
>JBILCR010000334.1:0-3104 GCA_044353055.1 Flavobacteriales bacterium | reverse complement strand
TCTTTCACGTTGGCCTCCTTCATCAAAACTTGATAATTGGCAGGGCTCATCAAAAAGACATCGGTAATTTCCAAATCCAAATCTCCGAAGACGGTGCCGTCATCGTCAAGGGTAGCCAAATAATCCATGCCCTCCTTTTTATTAGCAAAAGACTGTACAGTTATAATTTGGTAGTTGGTACCTAAAATGCGGCTCGCTACATTTAGATTTTTAGTAGAATAAAACTCATTGTTAAAATCGCTGAGTTTAACTTTTAAATCATTCAGGTTAAGCTGGCGATCTTCTATGCTAATTACCATGTAATGTGTAGTATCGGGCTTGTACACAAAACTGGGTTTTTTAACCTTGTTGCTGTCGTTGTTGGTGATGCCTCTAGCGCGGTCTAATGCCGATAAAAGTTCTTTAGCCTTAATTTCAACGGTATCCCCGGGATACCCCTTCACCACTTCTTTGAGCGCCGTTTCAAATGCCTTAACATCTTTGAGCTGTCCAATAGCCATAGCTTTTAATAGGGTAAATTTAGGAAGGAGCGAGTTTCCGGTAAATCGTACCTCTGCATTACGACAACGCTCCACTACTTGCTCAAATTGGCGTGCTTTGTAAAGTCTGTAGCTTTCTTCATAATAAGTCTCCGTTTCTTTCTTGCTTAAATTTGAGGCTGCGAAAAAATTGGGATCGAGAATAATTTTGGCATATTCCGAATCGGGGAAACGGCTTACTAAAAGCTGCTTGTATTTTTCGGCATTTGCCGGATCGGGGATTTTAAGGAAAATGCGGAACAGCTGATAAAATACGGCCGATTCAGAGGGGTCGTTAGGATATTTCTTAAGAAACTCCTCAAATGTTTCAACCGACTTATTAAGATCGTTGAGGCGTTCGCGGTAAATCATTCCCAAAGCATAGAACGCTTCGCGCACCGAATCGGCATAAGCCTCTTTTGTTTTTTCGTCTTTGGGTAAATCTGCCAAATACTTCTTACGGGCCAGCTCCAGCGAGTCTTTTCGGGTGAGCACTTTAACAGAGTCTTTGCTGATGCTGCCGTCCTTATTGTCGGAATTATTATTGTCGTTGTTTACTACAGGAGCAATGCTTTGTTTGTTGCTTCTGCGCCAGTTGTCTTCTAGTTTACGCTCGCCCCAAATTTTACGGAATTCAGAAAATCCAAAGCCCATGGCACTTGGGTTATAAAAGTACCACTGCCCGTTTCCGGCAACTCCAGGTCCGCCTGCGGGGCCCGAACCCATATTTGAGCCTCCGGCCTGAAATGCCTGTTGTTCTTGTTTTTTACGTTCGGCCTCTTCAGCCGCTCTTTTTTTCTTTAGTTCGGCTTCCTCTTGCTCAAAAAGTGCTTCGATTTTTTTATCGAGATCGGCCTGGTTAAGTTTTGACATGCGTAGCAAACTATCGTAGCGCTCAATGGTATTGTAGCGCTTAACCAGTTCGGCCAACGATTGTTGGGTGTTTTCTATACTTTTATAATCTTGGTAGTCTTTAGGCAAAACCCCAATAGTGCTATCGTAATAAGCTGCTGCGAGGCGGTATTCTTTATCGGAGAAATATAATTCGGCAATGGCCAGATAGGAAAGCCCTTTTTGGGTGGTATTGCTAGTATTGGCCCGAAGCGATTTGTTATACTGCTCGATGGCCTCATCTTCTCGATCCTCTTTCTCTTCTATTTCGCCCAGAACATAATAAATTTGGTCGTTAAGATCAATGTTTTTAGGGTCTTTCAACATTCCGATTAAAAGCTCGCGGATCTCTTTACTGCTGCCCGATTCGGAACTAAAACAGCGGGCCTTGTTGATTCTCGAATAAAAGAAGACCTCATAGGAGGGGTTCATTTTCAAAACTTTTTCATAAAGCGCATTCGCCTCCTTAAGTTCTCCTAATTTTTGATGTACCTGCGCCAAAACAAACATAAGCCTTGAGCGAGAATGCTTTTTACGGGTAAACTGAATGGCAGAAATAAGATATTCTTTAGCTTTAGGATAATTGTTTTGACGTAGATTAAAATCGGCCAGAGCTGTATAGAGTGGACCTTTGGCCGACTTGGTAAGAGTTTTATCGTTGAGTGAGCGGTCGTATGCCATCTGCGCCTCCGAAATCATACCTATTTCAGTGTAGGCTCTAGCCTGCCAAATGTTCGCCAAATGCTGAATAGGATCTTTCTTATTGTTCTTAACGGCATCTTTGGTAACATAGCTAAACATTTCCAGTGCAGAATAATACTCACGTTTGTAATAATTAGCTTTACCAATGAGCATGTACGCATCGTCGATATAGCGATTATATTGTTTGCCCCTGATGAGCATATTGTGTTTAGCTACTACCATTGAGCCCTTTTTAATGGCCTTATCGGCAGCACTATAAATTCCTTTTGAATCCTCTAAGCTGCCCAACCTATAAACGGGCACAATCTTGTAAAAATTATCTTGATGTCCGGTACTTAAGGTGAGCTCTATTTCTTTAACGACTTCATTGCCGTTAAACCAGGTATTGTATTTAGAGGTGGTGTTATGGTATGCCCGATTGGGCCACTTGTTTTTTTTTGTGGAGCATCCCCAGGCCCCTGCAATAATAATAAGGAGGGCCACAAGTACGGCAAAACGGTTATGGGAATAAAAAGTCACGCTGCGTTAAAACGAGAGGGCATCAAAATTAGTGTTTTTATGCATAAAAATAATTTTAGACATCAAGTGCAATATTCTCAGGCGTTTTTACAAATTTTGTGTCATGCTTTCAATCGATACGTATTCCTTTTCCGGGCATAAAGCTCTTGTTCGGGTCGACTTTAATGTTCCGTTAAACGATTCGTTTCAGGTAACGGATGCCACGCGTATTATCGCGGCAATTCCAACCATTCAAAAAATAATTCGTGGCGGAGGAGCTGTAATATTAATGTCACATCTGGGACGTCCTAAATCCGGACCAGAAGATCGTTTTTCGTTGCGCCACATCGTTTCTGAACTCAGCCAAAGACTTGGCGTTGAAGTGAAATTTGCCGCAGACTGTATAGGCGAGGTGGCTGAAACGGCTTGCCAAAACCTTCAACCCGGTGAAGTGCTTTTATTAGAAAATCTGCGCTTTTACAAGGAAGAAGAAAA
>JBILCR010000333.1:0-3139 GCA_044353055.1 Flavobacteriales bacterium | reverse complement strand
GACCAATGAAAAATCGCTTCCTTGTATGCCTTCAGCCCGGTAAACTTCGTAACTGTATGGGCCGGGCCATTGTGTGGTATCTATTTCGTTGGGTTTCGACCATTCTACATAAACAGCACCGCTGTCTAACGATGTTTTTCTTATGCTAACATGAGTAATTATGGGACGGTTATCGGCCAGTTCGGCACAGGCTTCGGGCGAAGTATAACTCTCGGCTCCGTCGGGAAATAATGCCACTACACGGTAACAATAGTTTGAGCCAGGGTTTAGTTGGCCGTTTTGTCCATCGGTGTAGGTTAAGGTATTGAGCCCGTTTACCGTGGCAATACGTACATAGCCACTTTCAGGGGCGATGCCTGTTTGACAGGGCGCAGGTGTGAACGGAAAAGATCCGTTGCGGCGGTACACCGCGTACGCACTGGCTTGTTCACAAGGGCTTCGCGACCAGTTTACTTGTATTTGATTGCCTGTAGGCAAAGCCGAAATGCTGTCGGGGCCTTGAGCTACTACGCGAATATTAACACTTTCAAACGAAGCAAGATTGGGATTCCCGTTATCAACGGCTTTAAAACTAACAAGATAGGGTTGCTTGCGAACATGAACGCATGATGTAACCCACGAAAATTGCTGGCTCACGCTCCCAAAAAGTGAAAGTGGAGCAAACTCGGCATTATCGGGCGGTGCAAATAATAGTGGGCCTCCATTGGCCGATAGCGTTACCAATTGAACGGGACTGTCGCCGTCAATAGCTTGTACGGCAAACGTAACCGTGTCGCCGGCATCCACGCAAATATCAGCAACCGGATTTATTTGTGGCGGCTCATTCTGGCAGGGTACTACATTAATTTGCATGTCGCGCGTAACCAGCCCAATAAGAAATCCATTACGCCATTCTTCAAGAACCAAAGCTACATTGTACTCGCCAATCCCACCGGGCAAAGGACTATCCCAAATGAGGTCGCCGGTAATTGGATTTAACGTAAAACTAATGCTTGCTAGTGGTTGGTTAAATCCCGGAATGGCGCTTCCATTTTCGCCGAGGCAGGGCACAATTTTATAAGAAATACTATCGCCATCGGGGTCGTAAGCGCCCGGGTTATGGATAAATATTTGTCCCGTGCAGGCTTCGTCGATCGGCGGATTAAGTAATTGTACAGAGTTATTGATGCCTAAAAAGGGATTTATTATCAGTTGTGTACTAACGTAAAATGGAATATTTACCGAATTTGGAATATTCACTACGCCCCCGTTACGATTGGGATCTTCAAAACTCAGAATGTAAACCGATGGCCCAGGATATGTGTGAACACCGATATATATGTTCTTTTTAATATCGGGTGCTACCAATTCGCCCTGACCATTGCCGTTAATACGGGGAATAGTGTCCGTGCTTCCATCGCCCCAGTTGATGCCCACCTCGGGTCTATCGGCCGGGCTTTCGGCTTTCGTGTACGTTATTATAGTGGCTTCGTACTGGAAGCCGCCCAGGTGTCGGTAGGTAATTTCGCCAGCGCGGTTATGGGTAGCTCTTGCCGCAAGCATAAACAGCATACTAATAATGATACCGATTATCTGCTTCCAAATCATGCTTTAAAGATACCAAAAAACAAACGGTGCCCTATATGCTGGACACCGTTTGAGGCTATAAATACTATCAATTACGCTTTAATTAGCATTCTCAGAGATAAATTTTAAACGCATTAGGCGTATTTCGGTCTCGCCGATTTCATTATCGCCAAGTGCTTTCATGGCTTCCTGAATGCTGTCGGTTTCGGCAGAGCGAAAATATTCGGTAAGCTCATCCTGAATATCTTCATCAATCACATCGTCTATATAGTATGAAATATCGAGACGTGTGCCCGAATAGACAATGGCTTCCATTTCTTGGATGAGCTGATCCATACTCAGTGACCGTGCATCCGCCAAATCATCAAGCATGATTTTTCGGTCAACGCTTTGAATAATATGAACCTTTTGGATGGATTTGTTGGCCACCGATTTCACCACCATGTTCATGGGGCGATCTATTTCATTCTCCTGAACGTAAGAGGCAATAAGGGTTACAAATTCTTTCCCATACTTTTCGGCTTTTCCTGCGCCCACCCCTGCAATCTGTTTTAATTCGTTGAGGTTAATGGGGTACTGAATGGTCATGTCGACGAGCGATTGTTCCTGAAAAATCACATAAGGCGGCATGTTATGCCGTTTAGCGATCTTACGGGTAAGGTCTTTCAGCAGCGCAAAAAGCGTTTCATCGGCCGCACTTCCACCTTGAGCACCGGCAGCTACAATTTCATCATCGTCATCGGTATCTGAGTAGTCGTGGTCTTCGGTAATGAGCATTTCGTAAGGATGCTCGAGGTACTCTTTGCCTTTAGAGGTAAGTTTTAAGGTGCCGTAATTCTCAATTTCTTTATCCATCAATCCCGAAACAACCGCTTGGCGAATCACACTGCTCCAGTGCAAGGTAGAACTGTCGGAACCTTTGCCAAAAACCTCTAATTGGTCGTGCCTGTTGGATTTAACGGCCGAGTTAATAACGCCTGTTAAAACGTTAATGATATGTTTGTCTTTAAACTTTTCTTTTACAGCAAGTACCGTATCGAGGGCCATGCAGATGTCCTCCATTCCGTTGAATTTTTTCTTCGGATGGCGGCAATTATCACACATATCGTTGCAGTGGCTATCATCGAAGTGTTCGCCAAAATAATGCAAAAGGTATTTTCTGCGACATATGGCCGTTTCAGCGTATCCAGATGTTTCTGCAAGCAGTTGCTGCCCAATTTCTTGTTCGGCAACATGTTTGTTTTTTAAAAATTTCTCTAGCTTTTGAATATCATCATAGGAATAAAAAGACAGGCAAATGCCTTCGCCACCGTCACGTCCGGCGCGTCCGGTTTCCTGATAATATCCTTCAAGCGATTTGGGCATTTCATGATGAATCACAAAACGCACATCGGGCTTGTCGATACCCATTCCAAAAGCAATGGTAGCTACAATAACATCGGCTTCTTCCATCAAAAATTTATCTTGATGCGAAGCACGCGTAGAGGCATCTAAGCCTGCATGATAAGGCAGGGCCTTAATGCCGTTTACCACTAGCGTTTCGGCAAGCTCTTCAACCTTTTTTCTAGAAAGA
>JBILCR010000332.1:0-3186 GCA_044353055.1 Flavobacteriales bacterium | reverse complement strand
TCAATGGTACTTCGGTCTTTAAGCCATGCCTCAAGTGCCGTTTTAGAATCAAGGGTCCGGTCAAGCAATTCACTGAGGATAGGCTCCACCTCCGCCCACGATTTTACAGCGGCTTCTGTAGCTCTATGTGTTTCAGTATTAAGCACCGGTTTTACGCACAGTTTGGGTTTTAGCCATACCCTTTGTAGATGCTTTTGGAGCGCTGCTTTTTACCGTGTCTTTCTGTTTGATTGGCGATTTTTTTGCTGCCGGTATTTCCTTTGGCATTTCTTCACCGGAAGCATTATCGCTGGCCTCTTCTTCTTCTGCAAGATCGAGGATGCCGCTGTTGTTCAATAAGGTATACCAGGAAAAAACTTTTTTTATGTCGGATGTGTACACTCGATCTTCAGCAAAGTGGGGAACGCAGGATGCAAACACAGAGCGCATTTCTTTTGGGTCTGTTTTTCCGTCGGGAACGTTGGTCCCGCTGAGTTTTTCCTTTATCGATTTGAACACCTCTTTCAAGGGGATATCCTCATTATTTCCGTAGATACTTATATCTTCAAGAGAAGAAACTTTGTCGTTCGAATAAATGGGTTGACGTTTGCCGTCAACAAGCGATTCGGCGATTAATCCGTTCTTGGTTTGAGCTAAAATTTTGTAAAGCCCTGACATACCGGAAACAGAAATGATTCCTTTTAAATTCATAGTGTCAAATTAAGGGTACAAACCTATTTAATATTCGCAAGAGAACCAAGTTTTCTAGGGGTGGTTTACAACGAATAATTTGCTAGCGCTGCCTTGTTTTCCAATAAATTGCACAGCATAAATGCCGTTTGGATACTGAGCAATATCAATGGTTTTATGCAAATTGTACTTTCCGTTTTCCATTACGTTGCCGTTTGCCGATACAATTTGATAGAAAGTTTCAGTAGCTATCTCATTCTTAAAGTGAAGTTGATAGGCGGCGGGGTTAGGGTAAAGCTGAATGCCTAGATGTAGCTTTGAGTTTTGATGCAGCGGAATTCCCTGCTCCTGATAAAATGTTTCTGCGTTTACGGCCTGGTTGGTGATATCAAAAAAATCGTCGCCTGCCAGTAAGGCAAATGCCATGGTTTTCTGTGCTCCCGGTTCGATTGAAAATGCGGGTCCTGCTGCGGTCATAATTACATCTGTACCGGCATTACCAGCACCAGTATTCAGTCGGTTATTGCGGAGCGAATAGTTTTTTTCTGAGCTCGTAAAGCCATCGTAAAGATTTAATCCCCCATTACCCCCCGGCACATTATCAATAGCCTGAAAATAACTTTCCTGCACATTCAGCACACGAATGCCGCAGTATAATGAATCTAAAGGTAAAGTATGTATATACCCTGAATGCACTGAAGTTTCATTCGAGAAATCGTTCATTCCCGCATTAATCAAATCCCAGTCGGCGAATAAACCTGCACTTAAATTAAACAGCGTTTGAGCACCTGTATTTTTAAAGGTATATTCAAGAATCACAAATTTACGGTTGGGGGCACTGCTATCTGCCAAAACACGCTGTGAAATCTCAACGGGAATCTCTGATAATGTGCTACCAAATTTGCCCGCATACTGGCGTGTACTGCCTTCAAAAGGAGGCACGGGTTGAATGCGCTCGATAGTGCTGAACTCCTGATCAACAGTTCCCGAACCCCGCACTACATCGGCCACGGCATTTTCATTTAAGGCCAGCATGAGCCCACATTCGTAAAGCAAATCACTGTTCCCACGGTATTTAAATCCAAGTCCACGAATATATCCGTTGCCCGAAATTCCCGAAAGTCCGTATGAGCCCACTGATGTTTGAACATCGTTTATGGCAACATTCACAAAATCGGCATGAAGGTTAATGCCAATATATTGGTCGCGGATATATCCGTCGGAATTAAATCGCAGACGGATTACCGACTGTTGGTTTACCGGGCAATTCTCCGAGATTAAAAATTTAAGGGTTCCGACATTCACCGTAAAGCTGCTTAAGGTAGCCATAGCCCCCAGTGAAATTTGGCTGTTGAGCGGACTTAGAAAGCCATCGGCACAGGAAATCTCAACGTTTACATTATTAGCCGGGAAAAGGTAATTGGTAATTATTCCTGATAAAATGAGTGTGTCGCCCGGTAGGAGTTGGTTTGCAGCATTATCGGTGATTTCGGTTTCGTGGAAGCACGGCGCCGGGACTCCCGATTCGGTAAGAGCCCTAAACATATTTAAACGTCCACCGCCCATGCGGTTTTGCCAATTTTGATTAGTACTTAATGTGTCTACAGGATCAGCGGTTAATTTTAATTTTTCAGCAATCTGTCTGGAATTTAACTGCGGAAAAGCGCTCGATAGCAAGGCAGCGGCTCCGGCAACAACGGGCGCAGCCATAGAGGTTCCGCCGCTCACGAGGTAGCCGCTGTTAGCCCAGGTTGAAATTACATATTCGCCGGGTGCGAAGAGGTCGAGGGTATATCCGAAATTTGAAAAATCAGCCTTGCTGTCGGTGGCCGTAGTTGCGCCAATAGAATAGGAAAGTTCGTAGGCTGCGGGATAAAAGGGGAGGTCGTTGTTGTTATTGCCAGAACCACAAATTACAAGGCGGTCGAGGTTTACGCTAACATAACGAATTATATCGTCGTTAAATTCGCTGTATTGCGAGCCGCCCCAGGAGCAATTAACGATTTTACACCCATGTTCGGCAGCATAAATTAATCCTTCATAGGCACCCGACAAGGCTCCAGAGCTATTGGCGATTTTAACATGAATAAATCGGCAGTTGAAGCCTGTTCCGGCAATTCCAATTCCGTTGTCGGTGCTGGCTGAAGAAAGTCCGGTTACATGTTGTCCGTGAAAGGTGCCGTCTGATGTGGGGTCGGCGTCGTTATTGCCGGTATCCCATCCAATGAAATTATCGATATATCCATCATTATCGTCATCGATGCCGTTAATGGGGTCGCCCCAATTTCGGGCAATATTTGTAATAAGATCGGGATGGTTGGGGTCGATTCCGGTATCGGTAATTCCAACCACAGTTGTGGTATCGCCTCGGTGCACGTCCCATGCGGCAAACGCCGCTATTTTTTGAAGGGCATATTGTACACCTACACTATCATCGCTGGGCACGTAGCACAATTGGGGTAAGAAATGAGGTTCGGCAATGCTTACGCAGCCTGTTTTTTGGAGGAATTTGGTAAA
>JBILCR010000032.1:0-10970 GCA_044353055.1 Flavobacteriales bacterium | reverse complement strand
ACGCAACGCAGAACGTGGAAAACGCTCCGTAAACTGCGACCATACCCTTGAATTATTCTCAATTTCAGCGTACTTGTAGTAGTCTGTATCGCGCAAGAAGCAAGCACTGTCTGTATAAACGCCAAACGGAAATCTCCTAACAAACTGATCTAATGCCTGCCAATGGCCTTTATGGACGGCGTCTTCAAAAGCTTTCTTGTAAATAAAATCCTTCTGAGCCTTCAATAGGGCCTCATTAATATTTCTCTTTCGCAACGTTCGCTTCTCAAGCAACTTTATTGTTGAAAGATGCATCAAAGCCCTGTTTATATGAAAATACGCCGAATCATAAGAATGATAGCGACTATACCCATCAACAAAATAAAGCGCTAAACCATAGTGCGCACTTACAGGGGTGCGCCTTATATTTTGTAAAAAAATTCGCTTTGCCTTCGAATAATTTGACCGATCTAAAGCGCTAAAACCTCTACTTACTTGCGCAGGAGCAGCACTTAATAAACCAATTAAAAGTAGCAGCGTTAGGACTATTCGGGGCATGGGTGTACAAAAATAAACATTGAGATGCAGGTAAACATCTTTGTTAATATTTATAATATCAGGCTTTATAATTCCTATTTCAGAGGTATTAATATTGCCTGTTCATTAGGCATGAAAACCGCATTACTTTATCCTGCATATTGGATTCAGAAAATTCGCCACTTACGATTGAGGATTAAATATGCTGTTCATCCTCAAAGTTATTTTGGAGCCGTTAAAATTACTGGCCAAAAATTAAGGTTCGGCAGGGGAAGCTATATGAATTCAGGGTACATCTCGGCGGGTAAAGCAGGTGTAGACGTTGGCGCCTGGTGCGCTATAGGATACAATGTATCCATAATCGCAGTAACGCATGATATCCATTTCCCAACAGGGCCTGAAGCGCTTCGTCCACTTAACGAAAAGCCTGTTCGCATTGGAGATGGGGTATGGATAGGGAACAATGTGGTCATTCTTCCCGGTTGTACTATTGGCAATTATGCCGTAATAGGTGCTAATAGTGTGGTTAATCGCGACATTCCCGATTTTGCCATATGTGTGGGTATGCCCGCACGTGTTGTTAAAATAAAAGAACAAGAATTGTGTCGGCAACATATTACTTTTGTCGAGAAAAATAAAGAATAGCCTAAATGAGAATTCTGATCACCGGCGGCGCCGGATACATTGGCTCGGTTCTTACCAATCTAGCACTACAGCGCGGGCACACCGTAACTGCAGTGGACGCACTTTGGTTTAACGAGCAAATTCCGCTAATACACCTCAACAATCCAAACTATACCTTTCATAAAGGCGATATTGGCTCCACAGAGCTTATGGAGCCGCTCTGCCAAAATGCCGATTTTATTATCCATACGGCTGCAGTGGTGGGCGATCCTGCTAGCAAGTTATTTCCTGAATTAACAACCGAGGTAAACGAAAAAGCGTCAATCCGCCTCATCGAAACTGCGAAAAAAACAGGTATAAAAGGATTTATTTTTTTCTCAACCTGCTCTAACTACGGTGTTGCAAACGATCTCGCCACAGAAGATACGCCCCTTCAACCGCTCTCACTGTATGCAGAATCGAAGGTAAACGTAGAACGTTACCTGATGGACAAATCACAAGGCCTAGACTGGGTAATTGGCAGACTTTCTACCATTTACGGAGCATCGCCACGCATGCGATTCGATTTAACGGTAAACGATTTTACGCTAAACGCCTACACTAAAAAATACCTCGATATTTTTCTTCCCGAATCATATAGGCCCTACATCCACGTTTACGACATTTCGAATGTAATGCTACACCTAATTGATGGCTTCGAACGGGTAAAAAACAATGTATTTAATATAGGCTTCCCGGGCGAGAATTATCAGAAAATACAGATTGCCGAAACGGTTAAACAATTTATCCCCGACCTAAAAATCGATATTTTAAAAGAAGGTGGCGATAAAAGAGATTATCAGGTAGATTTTTCAAAACTGCACCGCTTCGTTGATGTAAAGCAGGTTTTCAATGTTGAAAAAAGCGTCTCCGAAATTTACACCATGCTAAAAAACGGGTACATTCGTAATCCTGAAGCCCCTGTTTATTACAATACCAGCCCCAACCTCGCGTGAATCATCAGGAAACCATAAATTTTATTCGATCGCTCTATAAAACCGACGATTTTATTCCCCTGCACGCGCCGGTTTTTTGCGGAAACGAAAAGGCTTATCTTAACGAATGCATCGATTCTACTTTTGTTTCATACGTAGGACGTTTTGTGGGCCAGTTTGAGGAAGCAACGGCAAAATACACCGGTTCGTCCTATGCGGTGGCCTGTGTTAATGGTACGGCAGCCCTGCATATCGCCCTTATCCTTGCAGGAATTAAAGAAGGCGACGAGGTCATTTGTCCTGCGCTAACTTTTGTGGCTACGGCAAATGCGGTGTCGTATTGCCGGGCCTATCCCCTATTTGCCGACAGCGAAAAATCAACGTTGGGCCTAAATCCCGAAAAACTCGATGACTGGCTTCAAAAAAACACCCGAATGGGCGATGATGGTTTTTCATATAACATCCACAATAATCGACGCATAAGCATTTGTGTGCCTATGCATACCTTTGGTCATGCCGTGCGTATGGACGAGCTGATGGACGTATGCGCCCGCTTCAATATTACCATAGTTGAAGATGCTGCAGAATCGTTAGGCACATTTTATAAAGGAAAACATACCGGAACCTTCGGAAAACTAGGCATTTTGAGTTATAACGGAAATAAAACCATCACCACAGGCGGTGGGGGTATGATTTTAACTTCCGACGAGCAACTGGCCCAGCGCGCCAAGCACATCACCACCACTGCAAAAGTGCCCCATAAATGGGAATTTATGCACGACGAAATCGGATACAACTACCGAATGACCAACGTGAGTGCTGCAATAGGTTTGGCACAGATGGAAAAACTGGAGTTCTATCTCAAAAGTAAACGCGAAACGGCACAACAGTACGTCGATTTTTTCGCCCATCGGGATGCCGATTTTTTTAAGGAACGCGAATTTTGCGAAAGTAATTACTGGCTTAACGTGTTAATGCTCCCCGATAGTCATGAACGCGATGCCTTTCTTAAATGCACCAACGATGCAGGCGTAATGACACGCCCTATCTGGAACCTGATGAATAAACTTCCGATGTTTGAGTCCTGCACCCGTACGAATCTCGATGACGCACAATGGCTCGAGGAGCGCGTGGTGAACATACCGAGCAGCGTAAGAACGACATGAAATCATTAATTCTCATCGGCGGCGGCGGACATTGCAAATCGTGCATTGATGTTATTGAAACTGAGGGCAAATATACGATCGCCGGAATTTTAGATTCCATAAAACAAGCAGACGACAGGGTTTTAGGATATCCTGTTTTGGGAAATGACTCTATGCTCGAAGAGCTTGCCTTAAAGGGGCACGCATTTTTAATCACCATCGGACACATCAAAACGCCTGCACCACGCATAGCACTGTATAATCGAATCGAAGCTATGGGTGCCGAAATGCCTGTAATTGTTTCGCCACGGGCTCATGTATCGAAACATGCAAAAGTGGGAAAAGGCAGTATAATTATGCATTTTTCTCTTATAAATGCCGCTGCCGAAATAGGCCATAATTGCATTATAAATAGCCGGGCCCTGGTAGAACATGATGCCGTAATTGGAAATCACTGCCATGTTTCAACAGGCACATTAATTAACGGAGGTGCAAAGGTGGGCGACTTCAGTTTTGTGGGAAGCGGTGCCGTTCTTCGCGAAGGCATTACCCTGACCGAAAATTCATTTGTTAAAGCCAATAGTCTCGTAAAATGAGCCTATATTCGACATCGAGAATCATTTTCGAATGCCTTAAGCCATAAGTGTAATAAATGCAAAACGCCGATAAAATAGCCCGAATTTCCATCGTCAAAAATGCGAGCATCCTTGCCGCGTTAAAGCAGATGGATGAGCTGGATCGCAAGCTTTTACTGGTGTTTGATAATGGCAAATATTGTGGACTCTTAAGTATAGGCGACATTCAACGGGCCATTATCAAAAATATTCCGCTCGAAACCGAGGTCGACAACATTCTTCGCAAGCAACATCGCGTGGCACGTTTGGGCGATTCCACCGAAACCATCCATAAAATGATGATGGAGTTTCGAACCGAATGCATGCCCGTTTTAGATGAGAACGACAATCTGGTTGACACGCTTTTTTGGGAAGAAGAATTTAAGGAAACCGAACGTAAGCCTGCAAGCGAACTTAAAGTGCCCGTAGTAATTATGGCTGGAGGCTTCGGAAGCAGGCTAAAACCACTCACCAACATCATACCCAAACCGCTGGTACCTATTGGAGAAAAGCCCATTATCGAAATCATTATTGATGGCTTTAACCGATTGGGAGCTACCGATTTTTACCTCTCGGTAAATTATAAACACGAAATGATCCGATACTATTTCGATCATTTGAAAAACCGCAGCTATAATGTGCATTACTTTATGGAAGACCAGCCACTGGGTACGGCAGGCTCCATTTATCTATTGAAAAATGTACTGAAATCAACATTTTTTGTGTCGAATTGCGACATTCTAATTGACCAAGATTACCGCGATATCTACAATTACCATAAAGAGCAGGGTAACGAAATTACGTTGGTAGGCTCGCTGCGGCATTACAAAATACCTTACGGCACCATCGAAATGGGCGAAGGAGGCCAGCTGCTTTCCATGAAGGAAAAACCCGAAATTACCTACATTATCAACAGTGGGATGTATGTATTAGAGCCCTCTGTGCTCGACGATATTCCGAATAATACGTTTTTCCACATCACCGAATTAATAGAAAAAGTGAAACAGCGAGGTGGTAAAACAGGCGTTTTTCCGGTAAGCGAAAAATCGTGGTTCGATATAGGTGAATGGAACGAATACCAACAAACGTTAAAGAGCTTTGAGCAGCGAAGCCGGTAAATCTAATTCTTACAGACTGTTATATTTGGGCAATGTTAACAGTCCGCTGATTCGCAATTTGGCCGTTGAAGTAAAAAAACAACGCCCCAACATCATCGTCGATATTGTTTCGCCAGCTCCGCTTGATAAAGCATTAAATCATGGCCCCTTCAATCAAATTTGGGCTCTCGAACCCCAAGGTTTACTCGGGCGTATTAAGGGACTCAAATTGCTGAGCATGATGCTGGGATACAAGCGACTTATATCTAACATCAACGCAAATTACGACTGCGTACATATGTTGTTTTGCGATGTAGGGTTCGTTGCTTCAAGTCAAATGATAAGAGCCCTTTCGCATCGCTTTGTAATTAGCTTTTTTGGAAGCGATTATTATGCGTCGTCCCCGGTTATTTTACGTTTATTGGCAAAACTGGCAAATAACGCCGATACCATTACTGCCGCCAATCAGAAAACGGCCAATGCGGTAAGGCAAACATTTAAAATCGATGAAGCTAATTTTGAGCTGTGTCGGTTTGGCTTAAGTCCGCTCGATACGCTAAAAAGTTATATTGGAACAAACAAAGCCGAAGTTAAAGCCCGGTTAGGTTTTGACCCAAAGGAATGTATTGTGGTTTGCGGATATAATGCTTCCGAAAATCAGCAACACGAAGCAATAATTGATGCATTAAAAAAAATTGAATACGAACTGCCAGCCCTTACGCGCTTTGTTTTTCCCATAAGTTCTAATGCGGGGCCACAACGAAAAAAACACATCGAAACGCTGCTTCAACAATCAGGCTTACGTTACAGCGTAATTAAGCAATACCTCAGCGATGAAGAACTGGCTCAACTGCGATTTGCCACCGACATTATGATTCAGGTGCAACGAACCGACCAGCTTTCGGGCTCGATGCAGGAATCGCTCTTTGCCGGCAGCTGTGTAATTACAGGCGCCTGGCTTCCGTATGAAATATTTGACGAAATCGGTGTTCGAATGATCAAAATTGACCGCATAGAACACCTTGGAGATGCATTATTAGAGCAATTTAAAAAACAAAGCGAATGTGCAGCGTATGCTCTTCAAAATGCTGAGGCTATTTGGAGATTAAGCAGCTGGGAACACACCATAAAATCGTGGTTAAACCTTTACAGGATATGATTTCGACACGCTTTATACGATCGTCGCTTTTGTACACACTGGGAGGGGCCATGCCCATGGCTTCGGGCTTATTGCTTTTGCCCTTCTACACCGATTTGCTGGCTCTTGAAACATATGGTATTTTAATGCTTTATGTAGCATTTAGCCTGTTTATCCAGCTTTTTACCACTTATGCACTCGATGCCTATCTGGGAATTCATTATTTAGAGCTGCAACACGATGCCAACACATCGAAACGATTGGTGGCCGAAGTAAGCGGCTTACTGCTTATGATTGGTACCGGAGTACTCATTTTCAGCTATATTGCCGGAAAGCCACTGTTTGACCTTAGTTTTAACCGCGAAGGAAACCTTTCATTTTTTCCCTGGGGCATACTTTCGGTTCTTGTGGGGGTACTGAACGGCATTTTTAAGGTTGCTACCAACTTATTGGTTTACAGGCAGGAAGCATGGAAGTATTTCCTATACAATTTCTTCAACCTGGTATTAACAGTAACCATTTCGCTTATAGGCCTGTATGAGTTTCCGGGCGAATTAACCGGCCCCATATGGGGGCGCGTACTTTCGGGAATTGGAATTTCGGCACTGGCGCTCATTTATTTAAGTAGAAATTACGGCATACGCTTTAGCACCAGCGCATTAAAAGACCTTAATAAATTTTGCGCCCCGTACGTTATGTATATGCTTATGATATGGGTGCTGGCCAACATAGACCGCTACATTATCAACGCAACACTTGATGCTGAAAAAGTGGGGCTTTTTGATTTTGCCCTGCGTTGCGCCATGGTAATTGAATTGTTGCAAAATGGACTCATGGCGGCTGTAAATCCACCCGTTTTTACTATCTGGAAAAATGATAACAAGCACAGCACAACCGCCGAAAGCAACCGTTATTTCAATGGATTTACCGCAGTGTGCGTAATGCTAGTGGCATTTTTTGCATTGGCCATTCCAGCCGCAGTACCGGTATTTGTTAAGAATGAAGCATTTTATCCTTCGCTCATCCTCATTAATTTATTGCTGAGCGGATTTGTGTTACGCGGAATTTACCATTTCTACTTGTCTCCATTGTTATATCTAAAAAACACTAGGCTTCTACCCCTGGTTTTTGCGTGTTCGGCGGCGGTACAAATTCCGCTAACCTGGTATTTGGCAAAATATTATGGTATTGAAGGCGCTGTTTTTGCAAATATTGCCGTTAAAGCGGTTCAGGTGCTATTTTTATGGCTATTTGTAAGGTCACGATTTAATTTCAAATTTAATGCGCTAAAACTAGTTGTGTTGCCCGTTTTGTTTATTGGTGCGCAGGTGACCATCTGGTTTATGTCAAAAACTTTTAACTGGCAGGCACAAGCCATACTTTTACTGGTGAGCATAACAGCTATCGGGCTCACTTATTACCACGAACTTAAATTGACTTTTTCTCGATTTCTACGCCCTTCACCAAAACCTTAATTTTTGATCAATCTGGTGAGCATAACAGCTATAGGGCTCACTTATTATCACGAACTTAAATTGACTTTTTCTCGATTTCTACGCCCTTCACCAAAACCTTAATTTTTGATCAATAGGGCAATAGCAAAGATGTTTAATACATGTAAAGAATTCTCTTGCTTTCAAAAAAATCATCCGAAAACCAACGTTGAAGCGGAATCAATTCGAACGAGCGTTTACACATGCTGGCCTCCTCAATAAGATCGCCGCCTTTTAAACAAATCCAGCCGTTTTTTATTGCATGCTGCGATTGCGTTTCGCGCTTTTTGATGGTCCATCCAATAAGTTCCGACATTGGAGCAACTGCCCTCGAAACAATAAAATCAAATTTACCCTTTACCTCCTCTACCCTACCTGCGTAGGTAGTAACATTTTTTAAGTGCAACTCAGAAGCAACGGCATCAACAACGGATATTTTTTTTCGAATCGAGTCGGCAAGTGTAAAGTGGCTTTCGGGGAACAATATGGCCAAGGGAATACCCGGAAAACCGCCGCCCGTACCGATATCGAGAATGCGTGTTTCGGGTTTGAACGATATAAATTTGGCTATGGCCAAACTGTGCAATACATGGCGCGTATAGAGCTGATCAATATCTTTACGCGAAATAACGTTAATCTTGGCATTCCACTCAGTGTACACTTCGCGAAGCTTTTGGAAGTGTTCATACTGCTTTTCAGACAAATCGGGAAAATATTCCTTAATGGTGTGCAATCCGTCCTTAGCCTCCATGGCACAATGTTATTGACTTGCTAGATTCGATCCTGCTGATTGCGGATGATGTTGTACAAAAACTCTCTGCTTCGAAACAATTGAGCTTTAACGGTACCGAGCGGCAAATCGAGTTTCTCGGCTATTTCTTCATACGAAAGTTCCTGAAAATAACGCATCTCCACCAAAACTCGGTAACGGGGCTTGAGCTTGGTAACCAACGATTGCATCAATACATTTTTTTGCTTCCGAATCAGACTTTCCTCCGGATCGAGGGTTTCGCTCCGTACATCCATAGTCATTTCTCCGCCATCATCGCTCATGAACGATTTGTCAAGCGAAACAGTGGTCATACGCTTTTTACGAATAAAGTCGATGCAATTATTGGTAGCAATCCGAAAAAGCCAGGTACTAAAGGCATAATTAGGCGTGTATTGCTCAATGTTTTTAAAGGCCTTACCAAAGGCTTCGATGGTTAAATCCTCGGCATCGTCGCGGTTATTCACCATTTTCATCAGCAGATAGAATACAGACTCTTTATAACGGTCGAGCAATTCGGTGAACGCAGCTTGATCGTGCCGTTCTACAGCACGCTTCACAAGCTGAACATCGTATTGTGCTTTGGCCGAAAGATTAGCTTCTAACTCCATGTGCGTTGTTTAACAAATAAGGTGGCGAAAAAGTACGCAGGATGAATGAAAAAACCTTGTAAAATTTCAAAAAAAGTTGATTTCCATCCTAGATCTTTTTCGTCAAGCTTAAGGGCAGCCGTTTGAAGTACCGTTATCTGAATGATGCTGCGAAACACAAAAACTCCCGCAAAAATCATCCAAGATCCTGGAAATAAGATAGCTCCAAGAATTAGTGCAACATAAAATACATAAAAACTAAGCGGGTACAGCAGTAAAAACATCTTGTGCTGCGACTTATAATACCGTGCTGTAGAATGATGTCGTTTTTTTTGGCGAAACCAAGTCCTCCAAGTTGTTTTAGGCTCCGAAACCGTAAACGCGCCTTTATCTATCACCACCGAAACATTATTTGCTGTAGCCACCTCATTGATAAACAAATCATCATCGCCCGACCAAATATGCATGTGCGAGGCAAATCCACGCGTTTTAAAAAACAGCGAGCGACTGTATGAAAGATTGCGGCCCACACCCATGTAAGCACTCCCTGCCAGTGCTTTTGAAAGAAACTGTACGGCTATAAAAAAAGCATCGAATCGTATAAACTGGTTAAGAAGCCCTGACTTTTTAGAATATTTTCCATACCCCAAAACAATTTCTTTACCGGCACCATAACCATTTACGGCATGGGTTATCCAATCGGCCGAAGTAGGAAAGCAATCGGCATCGGTAAGTAGCAGAATTTCATTTTTAGCGGCCTTTATCCCTATGGTTAATGCGAATTTTTTACCGTGTTCGCGCCCTTCTACCTCTTTAATTTCGCGCAACACCAGGTTGGGATAGTGCCTGCTAAATTCCTCAAGCACATCCTGTGTACCATCAAATGAACAGTCATTGACTACAATAACTTCAAAATCGGGATATTCCTGCTGCAAAACACGGAGTAAAAACTGCTTCAGATTTTCCTCCTCGTTTCGGGCACAAATTACCACCGATACCGCCGGGTAATTCACAGGGTGTGGCTTTAATTTAAAGGCCGAAACCCTCAAAAAATAATACAGGTAATAAAACAGCTGCACCAACAAGGCTACTCCCAGTATTACCAGTAAGCCCGTTAATCCATCCAGCTGAAATTCCTTTACCATAATTTGACGTGTTGTTAAAAGCGCAAAAGTAGGAGGAATATTGCATCCCAAACTGCATGGGAATAGGCTATCTTTGCCCAACTTTTTAACAAAATATGCACTTCGACCTCAAGGCAACAGACAAGAGCTCATCGGCACGTGCGGGTGTATTACATACGGCCCATGGCCCTATTGAAACTCCCATATTTATGCCTGTGGGGACAGCAGGAACGGTTAAAGCAGTGCATCAACGCGAGTTAAAAAATGATATCGGAGCCCAGATAATCTTAGGGAATACGTATCATCTGTACCTCAGACCGGGTACTGAGGTGCTACAACAAGCTGGAGGCCTGCATAAGTTTAACGGCTGGGATAGGCCTATACTCACCGACAGTGGTGGGTATCAGGTATTTTCACTTTCCGATAACCGAAAGATTACTGAAGAAGGAGCGGTATTTAAATCGCACATCGACGGTTCGCGGCATGTATTTACCCCCGAGCGGGTTATGGATATACAGCGGTCTATCGGCGCCGATATAGTCATGGCCTTCGACGAATGCACACCTTGGCCCTGCACCGAACAGTATGCGCGCGAGTCGATGCACCTCACACACCGCTGGCTCAACCGCTGTGTTAAACGGTTTAACGAAACCGAACCGCTGTATGGCTATGAACAGAATTTATTCCCCATTGTGCAAGGCAGCACATTCGATTCGCTGCGCCGAATCAGTGCCGAAGAAATTGCATCACACAATGCTGCAGGAAATGCCATTGGCGGACTTTCCGTAGGCGAACCGGCCGAGGACATGTACCGCATTACCGAGCTGGTTTGCGGTATTTTACCCGCCGATAAACCCCGCTATCTTATGGGCGTTGGCACGCCAGA
>JBILCR010000331.1:0-3195 GCA_044353055.1 Flavobacteriales bacterium | reverse complement strand
ATCTGGGTTTTACTTTGCGGTGTTAATGCACATGCTCAGCAAGGTATTACCGATCCTAATACGGATAATTTCATTGAACGGAAAATTGAAACACTCACCGAAAATGCATCAGAAGATATAGATTACACTACTGTTTTTGAGTCGCTTAACTTTTACAGGGAGCATCCCCTCGAACTAAATAATGCTACTCAAGACGAACTTCAGCAACTGTTTATGTTGAGCGACTTTCAGATAGCCTCGCTGATACGGCATCGCGAAAAATATGGAAAGCTCCTCTCCATTTACGAATTGCAGGCTGTTGAAGGATTTGATCTTCCGCTTATCTATCAGCTATTGCCCTTTGTGAAGGTTGATCGCGGTTTAAATCGTCTTAATATCAGCTTTCGTGAAATTTTAAAGTACGCCAACCAGGAAGTTACCGTTCGGTGTGCTCAAAATATTGAACAGCAGCAAGGCTTTAGCCCTGTCGATTCTGCAGAACTGGCCGAAAATCCCAATGCCCGATTTTTAGGAAGTCCTCAACGCATTTTTACACGGTATCGGTTTCGTTATGGTTCTTATATTTCGGCCGGTGTTACTGCGGAAAAAGATGCCGGAGAAGAATTTTTTAGAGGCACTCAAAAGCAAGGCTTCGATTTTTATTCGGCCCATTTTTCGTTGCGCAACATAGGTAATTTAAAAGCGCTAAATGTGGGCGATTATCAAGCACAATTCGGGCAAGGCTTAACGTGCTGGACTGGACTAGGCTTTGGGAAAACTGCAGATGCAATGAACATTAAACGTTCGGCTTTGGGTTTAAGACCCTATACTTCAATTAATGAAAATTTATTTCTGCGCGGACTTGGTACCACATGGCAGTTAAAGAGTTTCGAACTTACCGCATTTGCGTCATTTAAAAAGTTAAATGCCAATGCCACACAGGTAGATTCGGTAAGCCAGGATATTCAGGCTTTTTCGGGCTTTAATCTCAGCGGATTGCACCGAACACCAAATGAATTAGAAGATAAAGGTGGAATTAATGAAAGGGTTTTAGGTGGGCATATAGCCTATAAAAAGCGCAATTTTAACTGGGGCCTAACGTGTGTAGATTATCGCTATAGCGCCGATTTGATTAAGTCGCCAACACTCTACAATCAATTTGAGTTTAATGGTCGGCACAATTTCAATGTTGGCACCGATTTTAATTGGGTGTATAGGAATTTTAATGTTTTTGGAGAAGCAGCGCGCAGCCTCAACGGTGGATTGGCTGCTACCGTCGGAGCTATTGCCAGTCTCGATCCGCGCCTTTCAATTTCGGTTTTACATCGCAGATTTGCACGCGATTATCAGGTGATTTATTCGGCCACGGTGGCTGAGGGTTCACGTTCTATAAACGAATACGGTACTTTTTTAGGCATAAATTTCAAGCCCGCTAAAGGGGTTAATATTTCAGCGTACTTCGACCAGTGGCGTTACCCTTGGCTTAGATACCTGGTTGATGCACCATCAAATGGCTATGATGGACTTGCCCAGATAAATTATACGCCGTCAAAAACCCTCGATATGTATTTTAGATTTCGAGAGCGTATCAGGGCTCGAAATACCACCGTCGATTTAGATGAACTCATCGATTTTCCTTTACAGCAGCGTCAACAAAATTTCAGATACGATATTGTATATAAAGTCTCGCCTTCTGTAAAGTTGCGTAATCGCATTGAGTGGGTACGTTTTTATTCTATTAGCGGTGCTCTCGAAAACGGCTATGTGGTGCTTCAGGATGTAATCTGCAAGCCTATGTCTTTTCCCTTAAGTTTTTCGTTGCGCTATGCATTATTTAAAACAGACAGCTACAACTCTCGAATTTACGCTTACGAAAACGATATGCTTTATTCCTTCTCGATTCCGGCTTATTCCGGAATGGGCTCAAGGGCCTACGTTAATATGGAATACAGCCTAGGTAAACGGGTGGATATTTGGTTTCGTTACGCACGGTTTTTCTATACAAATTCAATTAGTACAGGTTCAGGGTTAACGGCCGTGCAAGGCCCGGTGCGCTCCGATTTTAGAGTGCAGCTACGGGTTAAATTTTAAACTCAGAGTTTAGCATATTCCGCTCGAACAAAGGAGGCAATTTCTTTGATATAGTCTCCCGAGAAGTTGAATTTAATGCCTGCAAGGTTATACAATTCAGGCAAGGTTAAGGTGTAACCGGCTTCGAGGGCTTTGGTATAAGCGTTAAGGGTTTGTGCAGGGTTTTCTTTATAGTTTTTCCAGATTGCAATGGAGGCCAATTGAGCAATCCCATATTCTACATAATAGAAAGGCACTTCGAAAATATGCAATTGCTTATGCCAGCTGTATTCCTGAAATTCAGGAAAATCGCGGCGGTCTACAACATTCCCTTCGAACCGCTGCAAAAGATCGAGCCAAGTTGCTTTTCGTTCTTCGGCGCTGTGCTGCGGATGGGTGTATATCCAGTTCTGAAAGGCATCAACAATAGCTATCCAAGGGAGGATAGATAATATTTTTTCGAGCTGGTATTTTCGAGCTCGTTTTAATTCTTCAGCGTCGTTGAAAAAATGGTTCCAATGCTCCATCGAAATTAATTCCATGGCCATTGAGGCAACCTCGGCAATTTCAGAGGGCGTTGATTTAAATGCACCTAATTCGAGGTTGCGACTCAACCAAGAATGAACCGCATGCCCTCCTTCGTGCATCATGGTAACCATATCGCGTAAGGTACCCGCAGAATTCATGAAGATAAAAGGCAATGAAGATTGGTGTAAAGGATAGTTGTATCCTCCGGGCGCCTTACCGATTCTTGAATCAAGATCGAGATGGCCGCGTTCCTGCATCAAGCGAATCACCTTTCCAAACTCAGGCATTATTTCTTCAAATAGTGCGATGGTTTTTTGAATAAGTTCATCAGCATTTTTATAGGGATGTAACGGCACCTTTTGTTCGGGATCAACATCCATATCCCAAGGCTTCAATACCTCATATCCGAGCGATTGTTTTCGTTTAAGATTAAAATCGTCGATAAGGGGTACAATGTACTTTTCGATGCTGTTATGAAAATCGAAACACTGTTCGGGAGTGTAATCAAATCGCCCCAGTGAATCAAACATATAATCTCTGAAGTTGGCATACCCTGCATTAATTGCGGTTTGATGCCGAAGTCGAAAAAGGCTATCAAAAAGTTCGTTTAACTCATTA
>JBILCR010000330.1:0-3208 GCA_044353055.1 Flavobacteriales bacterium | reverse complement strand
TATTGACGTTGTTTTGCGAGATATATACAATAAAAGTTATTTTATAACTCTAAATATGATTACGGATATCCGTAATGCCAATCTGGTAAATGGTATGATGCCCATCATTGTGTGGGCTGCGGCAAAAACCAACCATGAAATTGTTTCTATGAATTATTTTGATATTGATTCCACAGGTGTAACCGTTCCCAAAACCGATTTTAAAAGTGATGGCGTTCGAATTATGCTGAAGGATAAAGTAACAAAACAGCTTAAATCGTTGACCTATTTGTCAGCTGATATTTCTGATGATGGATTTAAGGCAAAGCCTGGTGTATTAAAGTATTTAAGCGCACATGTTCCTAATCACAGTAATTCGTTTGTTAAATCGGCTTCTTACCTATTGCACTATTATACATTCTCTAGCATTAGAAATTTAATTCTTGATAAAAGCGCAAGTTTGGTTCAGGATGATACGGGTATTCCATTTAAATACTTCGATTCAAAAACATGGAATGTTAATTTATTTGGCGAATACGAGAAGCCTGTGAGTGATTTTTCTGAAAATTTATTTCAAAACGATTTAAACGCTGCTTATTCCGATTCTAATATATACAAAGGGAAGTTAAACTTCTCACTCGGCTATCATTGGGGTTCGGGCAATCAGAATCAGATGTTCAGTTATAAAAAGAAAAACTGAGCATGAGAGCAACCAAATATTCGCTGGGTTCGGCAACGTCCATCGTTGTGGCCAATATGATTGGCACCGGTGTTTTTGTGAGTTTGGGCTATCAGCTCATTGGTATTAAAGATTTAGCGACTATTATAACGCTTTGGGTTGTAGGTGGTTTAATTGCACTTTGCGGAGCTTTTGCATACAGCGAATTGGGCGCAGCCATGCCCAACTCCGGTGGCGAGTATCATTTTTTGTCGCGCATATTTCATCCGGGCTTGGGTTTTATGTCGGGCTGGTTGAGTGCTACTATTGGGTTTGCAGCTCCTATTGCACTAAATGCAATGTTGTTCGCATCGTATTTCAACCAGGTTTTTAGCTTCGATAAACGCATAGTAGCCATTGCGTTAATATTGATTATTACATTGATTAATTCTATTAATCACGCCGCCAGTGGCCGCTTTCAAAAAATATTTACCCTATTAAAAGTTTTATTAATTGTGGTATTTATCATTGCCGGTATGGCTCTGGGCAACGAGCCTGTTTCGTTTTTACCTACTGATGCTACCATGCCGGGTATATTAAGCAGCAGTTTTGCTATAGGTTTGGTGTATGTTTCATTTGCCTATTCGGGATGGAATGCCACGGCTTATATATCTTCTGAAATATATAGTCCACAGCGTAATGTGCCTTTATCCATTATTTTTGGAACGCTGCTCGTGATGGTTTTATACATATTGCTCAACATGGTGTTTTTAAAGGCAGCACCCATCGAAATGCTTATGGTTGATCCCAGCACTATGGAACAAAAAGAATTGGGATTTATTACGGCTTCCTTACTTTTTGGAAATAAGATTGGTGTGCTGATGAGCTTGGTCATTTGTCTTTTTTTGGTGAGTTCGGTATCCAGTATGATAATTGCCGGGCCCAGGGTCATTCAATCCATTGCGCGCGATTATCCTGTTTTGTCGGTGCTGGGTCAGCAAAGCGAAGAAAAGGTGCCCCGTTTAAGCATGATTATCCAGGCATTAATTGCCATATTTATTGCATTAACCGGAACCTTTGATACGGTTATAACCTATACCACATTTGCCATGACCTTGTTTTCTACACTTACCGTGGTAGGAACGATGGTTTCGCGCTACAAGCAACCGGAGTTGGTACGCCCTTATAAAACTTGGGGATATCCTGTAACACCGATATTATTCGTTGCCGCCAACTGTTGGTTTATGTATTTTTTGTTTACGGATAAATTTAGCGAAACATTAATTGGAATGGGCATTATTGCAATTGGCTTTTTAGTATATTGGGTTGTTCCCAAGGCCAATTCAAATGCACACTCTTAAAAGCACGCTATTATTTATCCTGCTTTTTTTTAATATTTCTGTTTTTTCTCAGAAGGGTATTTCGCTCGACAGTATATTAAAAACGCATCCCATTCTTTTGGAGATCAGTTCCAATCCTAATAAATTCAGGCTGCAGATTATTTTAACGCAGATACATACTGCACCCGACGGTAATAAGACGTTTACGCATCAAACGTTTAATCTTAACGACTCGCTGTATTTTTATCCGGCAAGCATTGTAAAACTGCCCGTTTCAATATTTTCTTTGGAGCGCTTACATGCGGGAGGAATGAACAGTGTGGATAAATATACGCGTGTATTGATAGACAGCAGCGGCGGTTGTCAGAAAAAGATGTTTTGGGATCCATTAACCAATGACTCAACCGCCTCTATTGCTGAATATATTGAAAAAGCTCTGGTGGTAAGCGATAATGTGGCGTATAACCGCTTGTACGAATTTGCCGGTCCTGAATATATAAATCGTCGCTTAAGCGCTATGAATATGAAACGATCGGTAATTCGCCAGCGTTTTGCATCATGCAACGTAAAAGAAAATCGTGCAACCAATCCTTTCTATTTTGTAAGTAATAATGGGGATACCCTTTTTAAGCGTCCTTCGGAATATTATTCGGGTGCTTATGCCAAGCCTATGCGGGATATGGAGGTTAAAAGCTTCGGAATACCCTCAAAGAAAAAGAAGACCAAAATTACTTCTAAGGATTTTTCAATGAATAATACCATGCCGCTTATGGATATTCATTCTATTTTAATGGAACTGATTTATCCCGAAAGTCAGCATTTTAGTTTTAATATTACCGAAGAAGATCGCAATTTTTTAATTAGGCATTTAAGCATTCAGCCCAGTGTGACTGAAAATAGTCAATTGCATAAAAATCCACCGTATTATGATTTTATGACCAATTACATTTTTTATGGTTCAAGTGCAAAATCGAACGATTTAAAAATTGATGTATGCAATATTGTTGGGCTTGCATATGGATTCGCTACCGATGTAGCTTATGTAAACGATAAGGAAAACAATATTGAGTTTTTTTTGAGCGCTACGGTGTATGCTAATTATGGCGGAAAAACAGGGTATGCGTATGCTCAAAAGGGGCTGCCTTTTTTAAAGCAATTGGGTTTAAGCATCTATAATTCGCAATTAAAAAAATAAATGCGTTAAACTGCATGTATTCTCAATAAGATTTAC